>DATAAL010000105.1:0-9050 GCA_036260145.1 Longimicrobiaceae bacterium
GTGTGCGCCGCGTACCCGGTTCCGCGGGGCGGCGCGGTCGGGAGGCAGATGGTGGGCGCGCCGCTCCCCGGCGCGCGGCTGTACGTGGTGGACCGGTCGGGAACGCCGATCCCGGTGGGGGTGCCGGGAGAGCTGTGCATCGGCGGGCGGGGCGTGTCGCGGGGATACCTGGGGCGGCCGGAGCTGACGGCGGAGAGGTTCGTCCCGGATCCGTTCGGGGGGGAGCCGGGGAAGCGGGTGTACCGCACGGGGGACCAGGTGCGCTGGCTGGCGGACGGCAACCTGGAGTTCCTCGGCCGGGTGGACCAGCAGGTGAAGGTGCGGGGTTTCCGGATCGAGCCGGGAGAGGTGGAGGCGGTGCTGCGGCGGCACCCCCACGTGGGACACGCGGTGGTGGTGGTGCGCGAGGACATTCCGGGGGACCGTCGCCTGACCGGCTACGTGGTGGCCGCCAACGGCACCCCGCCCGTGCCGTCCGACCTGCGGAGCTACCTGGGGGAGCGCCTCCCGGACTACATGGTGCCGGGCGCGTTCGTGGTGCTGGACCGCCTCCCGCTCACCCCCACCGGGAAGGTGGACCGCCGCGCGCTCCCCGCCCCGGAGGGCGCGGTCGAAGGCGCGTACGTCGCCCCACGCACCCCGGCCGAGGAGCTGCTGGCGGGGATCTGGGGGGAGCTGCTGGCCGTCGGGCGGGTGGGGGTGCACGACGGGTTCTTCGATCTGGGCGGCCACTCCCTCCTGGCGACGCGTGTCGTATCACGGGTACGGGAGGCGTTCGGCATCGAGCTGCCGCTGCGCGCCCTCTTCGAGGCGCCCACCGTCGCGGGGCTTGCGGGGAGGGTCGAGGACGCCCTCCGCGCGGGAGGCCGGCTCCAGTCGCCGCCGCTCGTCCCCGTCCCGCGCGACCGGCCCCTCCCCCTCTCCTTCTCGCAGGAGCGGCTCTGGTTCCTCGACCGGCTGGAGCCGGTCAACGCGTACTACAACATCGCCACCGCGGTCCGCCTTCGGGGACCGCTCGACGCGGGGCTGCTGGAGCGCTCACTCGGCGAGGTGGTCCGCCGGCACGAGTCGCTGCGTACCGTCTTCGGCACCGTCGGCGAGGAGGCCGTGCAGGTCGTGGTCCCGCCCGCCGGCTTCGTGCTCCCGGTGCAGGACCTCGCCGCGCTTCCCGAGGACGGGCGCGAGGAGACCATGCTCCGCCTGGTCCGGGAGGAGGCGCGGGGGCCGTTCGACCTGGAGAGGGGCCCGCTCCTTCGCGCACGGCTCCTCCGGCTCGCGGCCGGGGAGCACGTCCTCCACCTGACCCTGCACCACATCGTCGGCGACGCCTGGTCGTTCGGGGTGCTCTGGCGGGAGCTGTCGCGCGCGTATTCCGCGGCGGCGGGCGGCGACACGTCGCCCCTCCCGGAGCTGCCGGTGCAGTACGGCGACTACGCCGCCTGGCAGAGGGAGTGGCTCCGCGGAGAGGTGCTGGAGCGGCAGCTCGCCTACTGGCGGGGCACGCTGGAAGGCGCCCCGGCGCTCCTGGAGCTCCCGACCGACCGTCTGCGCCCGAGCGTGCAGACGCACCGCGCCGGGGAGCACTTCTTCACGCTCTCGTCCGCGCTGTCCGATGCGCTCCGGGAGGCGAGCCGCCGTGAGGGCGCGACGCTCTTCATGACGCTGCTGGCCGGGTGGCAGCTCCTCCTCGCCCGCTGGTCCGGACAGGACGACATCGTGGTCGGCACTCCCATCGCGGGGCGCACGCGGGCGGAGACGGAGGGGCTGATCGGCTTCTTCGTCAACATGCTCGCCCTGCGGACCGACCTCGCGGGCGACCCCACCTTCGGCGAGCTGGTCCGCCGGGTGCGCGAGACGACGCTGGGCGCCTACGCCCACCAGGACGTCCCCTTCGAGAAGCTCCTGGAGGAGCTGAAGGTGGAGCGGAGCCTGAGCCACAGCTCGGTCTACCAGGCGATGATGGTCCTCCACAACGCCTGGTCGGACACCCCGGACCTTCTGGAGCTGGAGGCGAGCCCGGTGCGGGTGGGCACCGCGTCCGCGGTGGTGGACGTCGAGCTGGCGATGCGGGAGGGACCGGAGGGGATCACGGGGTCGCTGGTCTACAACGCGGACCTGTTCGACGAGGCGACCGTCGCCTCCCACGTGGAGCACTTCCACCTCCTGCTGGAAGCAGCCGCGGCGGACCCCGCCCGGCGGATCTCCACCCTGGCGCCGCTGGTGGAGGCGGAGCGGCGCCTCCAGGTGGTGGAGTGGAACCGCACGGAGCGGGCATTCCCCCGGGACCGGTGCGCCCACGGGCTGTTCGAGGCGCAGGCGGAGCGGACGCCCGATGCCCCCGCGTTCATCTCCGGCGGGAAGACGCTCACCTACGGCGAGCTGAACCGTGGCGCGGACCGGCTGGCGCGCCGGCTACGCGCCCGAGGGGTCGGTCCGGAGTCGCGCGTCGCCATCTGCGTGGAGCGCGGGCCCGAGATGCTGGTCGCCGTCCTGGGGACGCTGAAGGCGGGAGCGGCGTATGTCCCCCTGGACCCCGGGAATCCGGCGGAGCGTCTGGCCTACGCGCTGGAGGACAGCGGCGCGACGGTGCTGCTGACGCAGGAGCGCCTGCGGGACGGTCTGCCGGAGTTCGCGGGCCAGGTGCTCCCGCTGGATGAGGCGGGTGAGGACGCCGACGCTCCCACGCATCCGGCGAGAGAGAGGGCGGGGAAGCCTTCCCCGCGCAACGCCGCATACGTGATCTACACTTCCGGCTCCACCGGGAAGCCCAAGGGCGTGGTGGTGGAGCACCGCTCCCTGGTCAACTTCGCCGAGGCTGCGCGCGCGGAGTACGGGATCGGGGCGGGGGACCGGGTGCTGCAGTTCGCCTCGCTGAGCTTCGACGCCAGCGCCGAGGAGATCTTCCCCGCGCTCTTCGGCGGCGCCGCGCTGGTGCCCCGGACGGAGGAGATGCTCCGCACCATCCCCGCCTTCCTGGAGCGGTGCGCGGAGGAGGGAGTGACGGTGCTCGACCTCCCCACCGCCTTCTGGCACGAGGTGGTGGTGGAGCTGGAGCAGGGCGAGGGAGTGGTCCCCCCATGCGTTCGGCTGATCATCATCGGCGGAGAGCGGGCGCTCCCGGAGCGCGTGGCCGCGTGGCGGGCGCGGGTCGGGAGCCGGGTGCGGCTGGTGAACACCTACGGCCCCACCGAGACCACCGTCGTTGCCACGGCAGTGGATCTGGCCGACTCCCCGGCTCGCGCCTGTGCGGCCTTGCCCCTCTCCCCCGTCCCGATCGGCCGGCCGGTCGCCAACGCGCGCGCCTACATCCTCGACCGGGAGATGCGCCCGGTGCCGGTGGGCGTCCGCGGCGAGCTGTACGTGGGCGGTGAGGGGGTCGCCCGGGGGTACCTGGGCCGCCCGGAGCTGACGGCCGAGCGATTCGCCCCCAACCCATTCGCGGGCGAGCCCGGCGCGCGCCTGTACCGCACCGGGGATGTGGCGCGCCGGCGGCGCGACGGGGAGCTGGAGTTCGTGGGGCGCGCGGACTTCCAGGTGAAGGTGCGCGGCTTCCGCGTGGAGCCGGGGGAGATCGAGGCGGCGCTGGTCCGGCACCCGCGGGTGCAGGAGGCCGTCGTCGTCGCGCGGGAGGACGAGCCCGGCCGGACGCGGCTGGTCGCCCACGTGGTCCCCGCTCCGGCCTCACCGGCCGCCGGTCCCGCGCCCGGCGCGGCGGAGCTGCGCACCTTCCTCAAGGGGAGCGTGCCCGAGTACATGGTCCCCTCCGCCTTCGTGCTCCTCGACCGGCTCCCCCTGACCTCCAGCGGCAAGGTGGACCGCCGCGCGCTCCCCGAGCCGGGAGAGGCGGGCTCAGGCGGAGCCCACCTCTCCCCGCGTACCCCCACCGAGCGCGCCATCGCCGTGATCTGGAGCGATGTGCTCCGCGTGGAGCGGGTGGGGGCTCACGACGACTTCTTCGCCCTCGGCGGGCACTCCCTCGTCGCCACGCGCGTTGCCTCCCGGGTGCGCGAGGCACTCGGGGTGGAGCTGCCGCTGCGGGCGCTCTTCGAGGCGCCGACGGTGGCCGGGCTGGCCGAGCGCGTCGACGCGCTCCGCGTCGGGGTGGTAGACCCCGGCTCCGGGGTGATCCCCCGCGTCCCGCGCGAGGGGCCGCTTCCGCTCTCGCCCGCCCAGCAGCGGCTCTGGTTCCTGGACCAGCTGGAGCCCGGGAGCGCGGCGTACAACCTCGCCTTTCCGATCCGCCTGCAGGGGCGGGTGGAGGTGCGGGTGCTGCAGGGGGCGCTCACGGAGGTGGTGCGCCGCCACGAGACGCTCCGCACCGTGCTCCGGAGCGTGGACGGCGAGGGGGTGCAGGTGATCCTCCCGCCCGCACCGGTCCCGCTCCCGCGGATCGACCTGACGGCCCTGCCGGGAGAGGTCCGGGAGGAGGAGGCGCGCAGGCTGGCGCGCGAGGAGGGACTCCGCCCCTTCGACCTGGCGCGGGGTCCTCTCCTGCGCTCCACGCTGCTGCGGCTGGGCGGGGACGACTGGGCGCTGCTCTTCACCATGCACCACATCGTCAGCGACGCCTGGTCGATGGAGGTGCTGGTCCGGGAGGTGTCGGAGCTGTACGCGGCGCGGGTCGAGGGACGGGCGCCGGCGCTCCCGGAGCTGCCGGTGCAGTACGCGGACTACGCCGCCTGGCAGCGCGGCCGGCTGACGGGCGAGCTGCTGGCGGCGCAGATCCGCTACTGGCGCGAGGCGCTGGCCGACGCTCCGGCGCTGCTGGATCTCCCCACCGACCGTCCGGCACCGGCGACTCCGGGCACGCGGACGGCGGCCCGCTCGGTCGGGATCGGCCCGGAGACGGTGGCGCGGCTCCGGGCCCTGGGCCGCGGGGAGGGGACCACCCTCTTCGTGGTCCTGCTGGCCGGGCTCCAGACGCTGCTGGCGCGCTACTCCGGGCAGGACGACATCTCCGTCGGCACCCCGGTGGCGGGACGGAACCGTGTCGAGGCGGAGCCGCTGATCGGCTTCTTCGTCAACACCCTGGTGATCCGCGCCGACCTCTCCGGCGACCCCTCGCTCCGCGACCTCGTCCGGTCGGTGCGGGAGCGGGTGCTGGAGGCGCACGCCCACCAGGAGGTGCCCTTCGAGAAGCTGGTGGAGGAGCTGCAGCCGAGGCGCGACCTGCGGCAGACGCCGTTCTTCCGGGTGGCATTCACCCTCCAGGCGGCGAATCCGGCCCTGGCGCGGCTCGGTCCGGTGCGGATGGCGCCGCTGGACGAGGTGCACGAGGCCGCAAAGTTCGACCTGACGTTGGGGATGGTGGAAGACGGCGACGAGCTGTCCGCGGCGCTGACCTACCGGACGGAGCTCTGGGACGCGCCGAGCATCGACCGCATGCTGCTCGGCTTCGCCCGGGTGCTCGACGCCATGGCCGCCGACCCGGCGCAGCGCGTCTCCGGGGTGGACCTGCTCGGCGCGGCCGAGCGTGCCCGGCTGCTGCAGGGGTGGAACGCGGCTCCCGCCGAGCTCCCCCGGGTCCCGGTCCACCGGCTCTTCCGGGAGCAGGCCGCGCGCACTCCGGACGCCGTGGCGGTCGTCTTCCGCGAAGAGCGGCTCACCTACGCCGAGCTGGACCGGCGCTCGGACCGGCTCGCGCGCGTCCTGCGGAGCGGCGGGGTGGGTCCCGAGATCCGCGTGGGGCTCTACGCGGACCGGTCCGCGGGGATGGTCGTCGCGCTGCTCGGCATCCTCAAGGCAGGCGGCGTGTTCGTTCCGCTGGACCCCACCTACCCAGCCGAGCGGATCGCGTACCTGCTGGAGGACTCCGCCTGTGGAGCCGTCCTGGTGCAGGACGCCCTGCGCGGTGGCCTCCCCGGCGCCCCGGTACACCTGCACTCGCTGGACGCCCTGCTCGCTTCCACGGACGACGGAGCGGCCCCGGAGCCGGAGGTCCAGCCGGAGAACGCCGCCTACGTGATCTACACCTCGGGCTCCACGGGGCGCCCCAAGGGGGTGGTGGTGCCGCACCGGGCGCTAGCGGGAACGCTCCTGGCGGCGCGGGAGGCGTTCGGCTTCGAGCCCGGCGACGAGATGCCGTCGCTGGCGAGCTTCGCCTTCGACATCTGGCTCTTCGAGACGCTCCTCCCGCTCCTCTGCGGCGCCTCCGTGCGGATCGTGCCGCGCGAGCGGGTGGTGGAGGTGGAGGCGCTGGTGGAGGAGGTCGCCGGCGCCACGCTGCTGCACGCCGTCCCCGCCCTGATGCGCCAGGTGGTGGAGCGGGTCGCCGCCGGGCGCGGTACCCTGCCTTCCCTGCGTCAGGTGTTCGTCGGCGGCGAGGCGGTGCTGCCGGAGCTGCTCGGCGCCATGCGGAGCGTCTTCCCCGCGGCCGAGGCGCGGATCCTCTACGGCCCCACCGAGGGGACCATCATCTGCGCCGCGCACCCCGTGCGGGGCGACGAGTCGGGGGGGCGGCACCTCCTGGGCGGTCCGCTGGGGAACGCGCCGCTGTACGTGCTGGACGGGGCGGGAGAGCCGACGCCGGTGGGGGTGCCGGGAGAGCTGTATATCGGCGGGGCGGGCGTGGCGCGGGGGTACCTGGGGAGAGCGGATCTGACGGCGGAGAAGTTCGTCCCCGACCCCTTCGGCTCCGGGGCGGGAGGAAGGATGTACCGGACGGGAGACCGGGCGCGCTGGGGCGCCGCCGGGACCCTGGAGTACCTGGGGCGCACCGACTTCCAGGTGAAGGTGCGGGGCTTCCGCATCGAGCTCGGGGAGGTCGAGGCCGCGCTGCTGGAGCACGCCTCGGTGCGGGAGGTGGCGGTGCTGGCGCGGGAGGACGCCCCGGGGGAGAGGCGCCTGGTCGGCTACGTGGTGCCCGGAGCCGCGGGAGTATCAGTCCAGGCGCTGCGGACACACCTGACCGGACGGCTGCCGGCATACCTGGTCCCGGGCGCGCTGGTGGTCCTGGATGTCCTGCCGCGCACCCCCACCGGGAAGCTGGACCGGAGAGCCCTCCCGGCGCCGGAGCTTTCCTCCGGAGAGTCGTACGTGGCGCCACGTACCCCTGTGGAGGAGCTGCTGGCGGGGATCTGGAGCGATGTGCTGGGGATCGACTGCGTGGGAGCGACCGACGACTTCTTCGCGCTGGGTGGGCACTCGCTCCTGGCGACACGGGTCGTGTCCAGGGTGCGCGGAGCGTTCGGCGTGGAGCTGCCGCTGCGCTCGCTCTTCGAGGCCCCCACGGTCGCCGGCCTGGCGGAGCGCGTGGAGGTGGCGCGTCGCGAGGGAGCCGTCTCGCAGGAGCCGCCGATCCTGCCGGTGCCGAGAGACCGGCCGCTCCCCCTCTCCTTCGCGCAGCAGCGGCTCTGGTTCATCGACGAGCTGGAGCCCGGGACCGCCACCTACAGCATCCCGACCGCGTTACGCGTCCGCGGGCGCGTGGACACCGGGGTGCTGCGCCGCTGCCTGGAGGAGATCGTCAGGCGGCACGAGTCGCTCCGCACGGTGTTCGACAGGGTGGACGGGAGGATGGTCCAGGTGATCCTCCCCCCCGGCGACGCACGCCTCCCCGAGGTGGATCTCCGCGGGCTCGCGGAGGCGCGGCGCGGGGTGGTGGCGCGCCGGCTGGCCGCGGAGGAGGCGAGGCGCCCGTTCGACCTCTCGCGCGGACCGCTGCTGCGGACGATGGTGGTGCGGAGCGGGGAAGAGGAGTTCACCCTCCTCCTGACGATGCACCACATCGTCAGCGACGGCTGGTCGATGGAGGTGCTGGTCCGGGAGGTCACGTCGCTCTACGCGGCGATGCAGCGGGGCGCTCCCTCGCCGCTCCCGCCGCTCCCGGTGCAGTACGCGGACTACGCCGCCTGGCAGCGCGCCTGGCTGGAGGGAGAGGTGCTGGATCGCCAGCTCTCCTACTGGAAGGAGCGCCTGGCCGGCACCCCGCCCGTCGTCGAGATCCCCACCGACCGGCCCCGCCCCCGTGTCGTGGGCTCCGCGGGAGGTGGCAGGCCCTTCCACCTGCCGGCCGGCACGACGGCCGCGCTGCGTACTCTCGCCCGGCGCGACGGGGCCACACTCTTCATGGTCCTGATGGCCGGCTGGCAGGCGCTTCTCGCGCGCTGGTCCGGACAGGACGACGTGGTGGTCGGCACCCCCATCGCCGGACGGAACCGGGTGGAGCTGGAAGGGCTGATCGGCTTCTTCGTCAACACCCTGGTGATCCGCGCCAGCCTGGCGGGGAGGCCCGACTCGCGCGAGCTGCTCCGCCGGGTGCGGGAAGCCACCCTGGGCGCCTACCAGCACCAGGACCTCCCCTTCGAGAAGCTCGTCGAGGAGCTGGGAGTGGAGCGCTCCCTGAGCCACACCCCGCTCTTCCAGACCGTCCTCTCGCTCCAGAGCGCCGACGGCCCGGCGCTGCGCCTGGGCGACGCCGCGCTCGAAGCGGCCGAGGCGGAGGACGCGAGTGCGAAGTTCGACCTGACGTTCATCGTCACCGACCTCGGCGAGCGCCTGGGCGGCTCGCTCGTATATCGCGCCGAGCTCTGGGAGGCATCGACCATCGACCGCATGCTGGAGCATTTCGCCCTGCTCCTGGAGGGGATGGCGTCCTCTCCGGACCACCCGGTGGCCACGCTCCCGATGCTCCCCGGCTGGGAGCGTGAGCAGGTGCTGCTCGGGTGGAACGACGCCGCGGCGCGCGACTACCCCCGCGGCGCCTGCGTGCACGAGCTCTTCGCGGCGCAGGCGGCGCGCACCCCCGACGCCACCGCCCTGGTGTATCGCGGTGAGTTGCTCACCTACGCGGAGCTGGACCGCGCCTCCGCCCGCATGGCCAACCACCTGCGGGGGCGCGGCGTCGCTCTGGAAACCCGGGTCGGGATCTGCCTGGAGCGCACCCCCGAGCTGGTGGTCGCCCTCCTGGCCGTGCTGCGCGCCGGCGGCGCCTACGTCCCCCTCGACCCCGCCTACCCGCGGGAGCGGCTCGCCGCCATGCAGGAGGACGCCGGGGT
Organism: Longimicrobiaceae bacterium; assembly: GCA_036260145.1. Classification (GTDB taxonomy): domain Bacteria; phylum Gemmatimonadota; class Gemmatimonadetes; order Longimicrobiales; family Longimicrobiaceae; genus JAFAYN01. The sequence continues at coordinate 8,997 of DATAAL010000105.1, forward strand.
GTCCCTGGTGCTCACCTCCACGTGCCTGTCCGGGGTCCTCCCGGAAGGGACTCC
>DATAAL010000106.1:0-8952 GCA_036260145.1 Longimicrobiaceae bacterium
GCGATCCTGCGGGACCGCTCCGCCCCACCCCCTCCGTCAGCGCTCTTCCGCCGCGCTGGTCAGAGTGCGGGCCACCTCCTCGACGCGGTAGCACTCGAGGATGTCGCCTATCTTGATGTCGTTGAAGTTGGCGATGTTCAGGCCGCACTCGAAGCCCTCGCGCACCTCGCGGACATCGTCCTTGAAACGCTTCAGGCTCCCCAGCTCGCCCTCGTACACCTGCACCCCGTCGCGGACCACCCGGATGCGACCCCGGCGCTGGAGCTCGCCGCGGGTGACCATGCACCCGGCCACCGTCCCCACCCGCGGCACCTTGAAGAGCTGCCGCACCTCGGCGGTGCCCAGCAGGATCTCCCGCTCCTCGGGGGAAAGGAGGCCCTCCATGGCGGCGCGGACCTCTTCCACCGCCTCGTAGATGATGTTGTACAGCCGGATGTCCACATCCTCGCGCTCGGCGACGGCACGGGCCTCGGCCGAGGGACGCACGTGGAAGCCGATCACGATGGCCCCCGACGTGGAGGCGAGGAGCACATCCGACTCGTTGATGGCGCCCACGCCGCGGTGGATCACCTGGACCCCCACCTCCTGGGTGGAGAGCTGCTCCAGGGCGTCCGAAAGCGCCTGCACCGAGCCGTCCACGTCGCCCTTGATGACCAGGTTGAGCTGCGTGGTCTCGCCCTTCGCCAGCATCTTGGAGAGGTCGGTGAGCTTGACACCGCGGCTCTTGATCCGGATCCGCTTCTCCCGCTCCAGGCGCTGTCGCGTCTGGGAGATCTCCGCGGCGCGATCCGCTTCCATGGCGATGAGCTGGTCGCCCGCGCCCGGGACCCCGGGGAGGCCCAGGATCTGCACCGGGATCGCGGGGCCCGCCTCGGCGACGGGGCGGCCGCGCTCGTCCAGCATGGCGCGGATACGCCCGTTGTACAGACCGACCACCACGTGGTCGCCCACCCGCAGCGTCCCGTTGGTGACGAGGACCGTGGCCACGGGCCCCTTGCCGACGTCGAGCTGCGCCTCGATCACCGTCCCCACCGCCTCGCGGTCGGGGTTGGCCTTCAGGTCCAGTACCTCGGCCTGGAGGAGCACCCTCTCCAGCAGGTCGTCGATCCCGATCCCGCGCTTGGCGGACACCTCGGCCGACATCACGTCGCCGCCGAAGTCCTCCAGGACCACCCCGTGCTGCAGTAGGTCCTGCTTGACGCGCATGGGGTTGGCGTCCGGGAGGTCGACCTTGTTGACCGCCACGATGATCGGCACGCCGGCGTTGCGGGCGTGGCTGATGGCCTCGATGGTCTGCGGCATCACCGAGTCGTCGGCCGCGACCACCAGGATGACCACGTCCGTGACCTCGGCACCGCGGGCGCGCATCGCGGTGAACGCTGCGTGGCCCGGGGTGTCGAGGAAGGTGATGGCGCGCCCCTCCTCCAGCCTGACGTGGTAGGCGCCGATGTGCTGCGTGATCCCCCCGGCCTCGCCCGCAATGACGTTGGTCTTGCGGATGTAGTCGAGGAGCGAGGTCTTCCCGTGGTCGACGTGGCCCATCACCGTGACCACCGGCGGACGGAACTGCAGGTCCTCCGGACTGTCCGCCTCCGTGACCTCCTCCATCTCGGCCCCGTACTCCTCCTCGCGCACGGCCTTGAAGCCGAACTCGTCCAGGAGGAGTTCGATCTGGTCGAAGTCGAGCCTCTGGTTGATGGTGACCATCAGCCCGAGGTTCTTGAACGCGGAGGAGATGATCTGCGTCGGCGAGACGTCGATCAGCTCCGCCAGCTCCGCCACGGTCAGGAACTCGTTGACCCGGACAGTGGTAGCCTCCTCCTGGCGCCGCCGCTGCATCTCCTCCTCGCGGCGCTCCTGGACCGTGGGGCCGGCATCGCGGCGGCCGCGCCCCTTGCGGCGCCCTCCGGACTCCATCGCGGCCATGGTCTTCTTGAAGTTCTCGTCGACCGCCTCCTGGTCGACCCAGCCCTTCTTCTTCTTCTTGTCCTTCTTCCGCTTCCCTGCGCCGTCGGAACTGGTCCCCACCGCTGCCGGGGCTCCGCCGCCACGGGCGGGAGCGGGCGGAGCGGACTTGCGCACCGGGGTGGGGGTGAAGCCCTCCGGCCGCGCCGGACGCGGCCCCTCGCCGGGCCGGCGTTCACCACCCGGGGCGGGACGCATGGAGTCCGGACGGGGACCCTGCGGACGCATGGGACCGCCCGGCCCCCGCTCCCCACCCGGGCGGGTGGGACGGGGGCCGGGCGCCGCCGGGCGGACCGAGGGCGGAGCCGTCCGGTATGCGGGCTGCGGACCGCGGGTCTCGGGGGCCGCGGGACGGGGTCCCGCCGGAGCCTGGGCGGCGGGCCGCTCCGGCTGCCGGGTCTCGGGGGAAGGAGCCTCCGCGGGAGGCGCGGCCTCCGCTATCGGTGCCGGCTCCACCACGACGGCGATGTCCCTGGGCGGCTCGCCGCCCCCGGTCACCAGCCTGGCGCCACGCTCCGCCGCCTCCATGGCGGCGTCCGCCTGGATAGCCTCCGCGGCGTCCGCCATCGGCGAAGCCGTGGAATCGGCTTCGGCGGCGGGTCCCGGAGAGACTGCCTCGGCCGCCTGCTCCGCCTCCGCGCCGGCGGTATCCTCGGGGAGGTCCTCGCGCCGGCGGCGGCGGCGGCGCGGCCCGGCCGTCACCTCGCCGATGGCGGCCTCCAGCGCCTCCTCGGTGCTGTGGTGGCCGTGCCTGCGCTCCCGCTCCAGCCGGGCCCGCAGACGTGCGACGTGCTCGTCCGCCAGGTCCGTCATATGGCTACGGACCGGGAGGTCCATCTCCCGCAGGAGGTGCACCAAGGCTTCGGAGGAGACGTTGAGCTCCTTCGCCACTTCGTACACGCGCATAATCGTCCAGCTTCCTCCTGTATGCTTATTCCTGCGGAGACGGGATCGCGTCCGCCAGCTCGGCGGCCCGCAGGGCGAAACCTCGGTTCGTCAGTCCGAGCGCGGATACCGGGGCGTTTCCGGTCGCGGCACCCAGCCGCTCCCGCGACAGGAGGATCCGGTAGGGGATCCCCCGCGCCTCCAGGAGCGGGATCAGCTTGCGGTGCTGCGTCGGGGAGCCGTCCGCGGCCAGGATCACTCCGGCCACCCTTCCGTCGCGGACGTCGCGCCGCACGCCGTCCGTTCCGGTGGACACCGCGCCCGCGCGCGCGGCGAGCCCGAGGAGGCCGACCAGGTCCTCCTCGGCGGATTCGGGCAGGGCGGGCCGTCCTCGCCGGGCGCTCATTCCGGGACGGGGCGGCCTTCGGAGTCGGAGGCGGGCTCCTCGGCGGGAGCGGCCTCGCCTTCGTCCTCTTCCACCGTCAGCTCCTCGATCACCGCGAGGAGGCGGTCGGCTTCCGCGGCACTCATGGCGGGGATCCGCAGCAGGTCTTCCCGCTCCAGATCGATTACGTCAAAAAACGTATTATACCCCGCGGCTTCCAGCGCCGCCAGTGTGGCGGGAGCCAGATCCAGCTCCCGGAGCGGGAAGTCCGAGGACTCGTACTCCCCCTCCCCGCCCCCGCCGAAGAGCGCCAGGTCGGCACCCCGCTCCAGCCACTCGCGCGAGCCGTAGAGATCGATCTGCCACCCGATGAGCTGCGACGCCAGGCGGACGTTCTGCCCGTTGCGGCCGATGGCCAGCGAGAGCTGGTCCTCGTCCACGATGGCGGTCATCACCCGCCGCTCGTAGTCGGAGATCACCTTGGCCACCCGCGCGGGGGCGAGCGCACGCTTGGCGAACACCTCTGGATCCGGGTGCCATGGGACGATGTCGATCCGCTCCCCGCCCAGCTCCTGCACCACCGCGCGAACGCGGGAGCCCTTGAGGCCCACGCAGGCGCCGACCGGATCGATCGACTCGTCGCGCGAGGACACCGCCAGCTTGGAGCGCCCCCCCACCTCGCGGGCCACGCCGCGGATCTCCACGATCCCCTGGTTGATCTCCGGCACCTCCAGCTTGAAGAGCGCGGCCACGAAGAGCGGGTCGGCGCGCGAAAGGATCAGCCGCGGTCCCTTGGGCGTCTCCTCCACCTTCTTGAGGACGGCGCGGATGGCCTCTCCCTGGCGGAAGCGCTCGCGGGGGTTCTGCTCCTTCCAGGGGATGATGGCGTCGGCGTCGCGCGAGCGGTTGAGGAGCACCACCAGCTTGCCGCGCTCCACCTGCTGCACCTCACCGGAAAGGAGCTCACCGACCCGGTCCTCGTACTCGTCGCGGATCTTCTGGCGCTCCCCTTCACGGACCCGCTGCAGGATGCGCTGCTTGGCCGCCATCACGGCATTGCGGCCGAACTGCTCGAACTCGACCGGCACCTCCTGGATGTCGCCGACCTCGAACTCCGGGTCGTCCCAGCGGGCCTCTTCCAGCGACACCTCGCGGGAGGGGTCCTGCACCTCCTGCACGACCTCCTTGAGGACGACGATGTCGATCTTCCCGGTCGCCTCGTCGATGTTGATCTCGGCCTCCACGTTGGGGCCGTACCGCTTGGCGAGGGCGGCGAGGATCCCGTCCTTGATCAGGTCGTGCAGCTCGTCGCGCGAGATCGACTTGTTGGCCGTCATCTCGCGGAAGGCCGCGATGATCTGTGTCGCGTTGTTCATTGCCGGTTGCTTGCCGGATAATGCTGTGAATCGCTCGGAGCCGGAACCACCAGCCCCCTCACCACCGATAGACCAGGTTCGCGCCGGAGACCTCCGCCAGGGACACCTCCACCTCCTCGCCGTCGGCCAGGCGGAGGCGGACTCGCTCCTCTCCCTCGGCACCGTCGATCCCGAGAAGCACCCCCTCGAGCCTGCGCGCCCGCCCCGCCAGCGGCTCCTTCCCACGCACCGCCACCTCCGCCCCCGCGAAGCGCTCCCAATCCCGGCGCCTGGTCAGCGGACGCTCCACTCCGGGAGAGGACACCTCCAGGACGTACCGGTCGGACAGGTCCTCCCGCGCGTCCAGGAACGGCTCCAGCGCGCGGCTCACCGTGGTGCAGTCGTCCAGGGAGACTCCCGGCTCCCCGGGGCGCGAGTCGGGACGGTCGATGTAGAGCCGGAGGATGGGCCGGGCGCGGCTCCCGGCGCGCTCCAGGCTGACCAGTTCGAACCCGAGCTCCTCGACCCTTCCCTCGATCTCGCGAGCCAGAGAATCGTCGGCCACGGATGCTCCTCCCTCACCCCGGCAAATAAAAACAAAAAAGTGGGGCGGCTGCTCCCCACTTCGAACGGCGATCCACCTGTGAGGCGCCCGCCCAACTCCGTTCGTTTGAAATATAGTAACGACGCGCGGGAACTGCAACCCTGGCGGGCCTTCCCCGTAAGTTACTACCGCGCGCCGCGGAACGCGGCTCTTGTTGCTGGGGAACGGGGAGTGCAACTTTCCGTTCACAGGCGCCCGAGCGGTCCCGGTCCGTCCTTCCGCGGGGACTTCCGTCTCCCGTACACCCACCTCAGTCCGGAGGTCCCCATGAAACTCAAGCATCTCCTGGCCGTGGCGCCGGCCCTGGCGCTGGCGGCCGGGGCGGTATCCGCGCAGACTCCCATCCGGATGGGGCAGACGATCACCGGTCGGCTGCAAGACTCGGATCCCAAGGCCGACGACGACTCGTTCTACGACCTCTACTCCTACACCGGGAGGGCGGGAGAGCAGATCGTCATCACCCTGCGCTCGGGCGACTTCGACGCCTATCTCGCCTTCGCCCCCGAGTCGGAGGGCTTCGGCGAGTTCGGCCGCTCGGAGACGGACGACGACGGTGCGGGGGGAACCGACGCCTGCCTGGAGATCACCCTCCCGGCGGACGGGACCTACCTGATCCGGGCGAACTCCCTGCGGGCCGGCGAGACCGGGGAGTACACCCTGCAGGTGGGAGGGGACACCGCCTGCACCGGGGAGCACGACCAGGAGGCATCCCCGGTGGACGTGTCGCGGGCCCGGCCGATCCGCGGCGGATCGGAGGTCCGCGGGGAGCTCAGCGCGGAGGACCCGGTCATGAGCGACCGGTCGCACTACGACCTGTACGCGTACACGGGGCGCGCCGGCGAGCGGGTCCGCGTCCGCATGAGGTCGGCGGCGTTCGACACCTACCTGGCGTTCGGGCAGGTGACGGACGGGGATTTCCGGTCCAGCGAGACGGACGACGACAGCGGGGGCGGAACCGACTCCTGCCTGGAGGTGTCGCTCCCCTCGGACGGCACCTACTACATCCGCGCCAACTCCCTCTCCGGCGGCCAGACCGGCGCGTACACGGTGCAGGTCGGAGGCGACGCCGCGTGCAGCCCCGGGGGGAGCGCGGGAAAGGCCGCCGACACGTCCCCTGTGGACGTGTCGCGCGCGAGGCGGCTCCGCCTCGGGCAGCAGGTCTCGGGCGAGCTGACCACCCGGAGTCCGGTCCTGGGCGACCGCTCGCGCTACGACCTGTACTCCTACGCCGGGCGGCGCGGCGAGCGGATCCGCATCACGCTGGAGTCCGAGGCGTTCGACTCCTATCTCTCCTTCGGTACGGTGTCGGGGCGGAGCTTCCAGCAGACGGAGTCGGACGACGACGGGGCGGGCGGCACCAACTCGCGCATCGACGTCACCCTCCCCGAGAACGGCACCTACTACGTCCGCGCCAACACCCTGAGGGCGCACGACTACGGCCCATACACGGTGCGGGTGGAGGCGGCCCCGCCCCCCGCCGCGCGCCGCCCGGTGCGCGCGGGGGAGACCGTCACCGGCGAGCTGGAGGACACCGACCCCCAGGCCGAGGACGACACCTACTACGACGACTACGTGTACTCGGGGAAGGCGGGGGAGCGGCTCACCATCACGCTCAGCTCGGACGCGTTCGACGCGTACCTGAGCTTCGGGCGGATGGGGAGCGGGTCGTTCAGCTCCATGGAGACGGACGACGACGGCGCGGGCGGCACCGACTCGCGCCTGACCGTCACGCTCCCGAGCGACGGGGAGTACGTGATCCGGGCGAACTCGATGGGGAAGGGTACGGGGGCGTACACGCTCCGGATCGAGTCCGGCGGCCCGGCGGTCTCGACGAAGCTCTGAGCTCCGGAGCGGCCCGGGGTGCGACAGCGGGTGGGACCACCACGGTCCCGCCCCGCCGCCCACTTCGCACTCACGCACTCCTCACCCCCAGCACCCCCATCTGCCGGGCGGACGAGCCGCCCCGGTGGGAGAAGAAGCTCCCCGGCCCGCAGCGGGTGCAGTGCGCGGAAACGGTGACGTGCTCCGGCGCCACCCCCCACCCGACCGCGCGCTCCGCGATGGCGGCGCGGAGGTCGACAGGCGCGGGAGCGCCAGGCGGAGTGCACCCCGGCCTCACCCCGACGTGCACCTCAAGACCCACCTCGTAGCACTCCCCGCAAATGGAGGGACCGCAATGGAGGCGGATCCGCTCCGCCGCGCAGCCGTACTCCTCCACCAGCACGTCCACGGCCCGCTCCACGATGGCGGCCGCGATCCCCCGCCACCCCGCGTGCACCAGCGCCGCCGCCCGCCGCTCCGGGTCCACCACCGAGACCGGGACGCAGTCCGCCACCCCCACCGCCAGGAGGAGGCCGGAGAGGTCGGTGATGTGCCCGTCGAAGCCGTCCATCACCGCGATCCCGGGGGCGCCGCGCTCCCGGTGCCTCCAGATCTCCGCGCCGTGTACCTGGCGCGCGTGGACCACCGTCCGCGCGCCCGCCGCGGCGCGGAGCCGGCGCCAGCGGTCCAGCGCCGGACCTACCGGCTGCCGCCCGGCCAGCCCCAGGTCGAAGGGGTCGTCCGGGGAGCCCGCGCCGGTGGTGCCCTGCACCAGCCACGGGAACTCCTCCGCCCACTCCGGGTGCACCCAGAGCGGGACGTCGCCGCCGGCAAGTACCTCCGTTACGACCCGGGGCGGTGCCTGCGTGCTCACTCCGGCTCCGTGATGATCCCGCTGGCGTCTGGACCGGCGCCCCGCTCCAGGCCACCCTCCACGATACCCAGCCGCCCCCGGAGCTCCGCCACCTCCTCCCGTAGCGCCTCCACCTGCTCGCGCAGCTCGTCGAACTCCCTCCGGGGGACCACGTCGAGCCGCTCGCGCACGTCGCCCGCCGTGTCCTGCACCTTCTTGATGACGTCCTGAACGGCCTGCTTCGCGCGGTCCGGCTTCAGGTCGCCGCGCTCCACGGCCTCCTGGAAGGTCTCCTCCACCGCCTCCCTGAAGGCGCTGAGGATCCCGATCCCCGCCCGGATCCCCTCGCCGATCCCGGGTCGACGCCGCCCCTGGTCGTCGGACATGCTCAGACTCCCGCTGCAACCGGTTCTGCGAGCTGGACCTCGTCCGGGTCCGTACGCGAGTCCGCCCGGCGGATGTCCGCGCCGAGCGCCCGCAGCCGCTCGTCGATGCGCTCGTAGCCGCGCTCGATCTGCCCGATGTTGTAGATCTGGCTCCTCCCCTGGGCACCGAGCGCAGCGATCAGCAGCCCCATCCCGGCGCGGATGTCCGGGCTCTCCACGATCGCCCCGTGTAGCGGCGAGGGGCCGAGGACCACCACGCGGTGGGGGTCGCAGAGCACCAGCCGGGCACCCATGGAGACCAGCTTGTCGGAGAAGAACATCCGCGACTCGAACATCTTCTCGTGCACCAGGATCGTCCCCTGGCACTGGGTGGCCGTGACCAGCGCGATGGAGGTGAGGTCGGCCGGGAAGGCGGGCCACGGACCGTCGTCGATCTTGGGGATATGCCCGCCCATGTCCATCTGGACGCGCATCTCCTGGTCGCCCGGGACGAAGAGGTCCCTGCCGCGGATCTCCACCCGGATCCCGAGCCTGCCGAAGCCGATCAGTGTGGAGTCCAGGTGCTCCGGAGCCGCGTCCTCGATGGTGATCTCGCCCCGTGTCACGGCGGCCAGACCGATGAACGAGCCGACCTCGATGTGGTCGGAGGTGATACGGAAGCGCCCTCCGCGCAGCCGCGGCTGCCCCTGGACGGTGAG
>DATAAL010000107.1:0-2420 GCA_036260145.1 Longimicrobiaceae bacterium
CTCGACAGCCATGGGTCTCCCGGGTCGGAAGGGGTCGGCTCGCGGGTCGGTGGACACCCGCCGTGTCCCCAATGTACGCCTTGCAACGCGACGCGTCATCTCCCCGGGGGAGAGAGTGTCCTCAGTAGAGAGCACTCCACGCCGGGCGGCTCTCCGCCGGGGATCGCCATGTTCATGTGCAAGAAGGGGATGCACGACCGCTGAAACACTGGTCCGGGCGTTGCCGTCCGTATCGGGAGTCGCAGCACCCGCTCCACGCTTCAGCCGGCCGAGGATCCCATGAAAACCCGCGTCGCCAGCCTGTTCCTGGGCATCGTCCTGACCGCCGCCCCCGCTCTCCCCGCGCAGGGGCCCCATCGCTCTCCGTCTCACTTCGACACGCACGAGACCCACGTCCCCAGCGGGGCGTTCGCCGGTGGGAGCTTCAACTACGCCCGTCCCCAGGGGGAGTTCCGGGACTTCGTGGACGAGGGATTCGGCGGTGCCGCGCACTTCCTCTTCGCGCCCGGAAACCAGGGGCTCCTGGGGCTGCGGGTGGATGCCTCGGTCCTGAACTACGGGAGCGAGACCCAGCGCGTCATGCTGAGCCCCACCGTCGGGGGGCGGATCACGGTGAAGCTGAACACTACCAACAACATCGCCTTCTTCGGGGCGGGTCCGCAGATCGGGCTCCCTGACGGGAGGCTCCGCCCGTACCTGGGCGGCTTCGTGGGGGTGGCGTACCTGTACACGGAGTCGTCGCTGGAGGGGAACGACGACGACTACGAGTTCGCCCGTACCACCAACCAGGACGACGCGACCCTCTCCTACGGCGGCCGGGGGGGGGTGTACATCCCGGTGCGGGGCGGAGCGTCGCCGATCTCCGTGGACCTGGGCTTCACCTATCAGAACAACGGGGAGGCGGAGTACCTGCGGGAGGGCGACATCCGCGACCACCCGGACGGGACCATCTCCTTCACCCCGTCCCGGAGCGACACCGACCTGCTCAACTTCCACGTGGGGGTGTCCATCGGGATCCCCCGGCGGGTGCGGGGGCACTGAGCCCGGTTCAACCTGCTTTGAACTGCGGGAACTACGGATACCCCCGTGTCCATCTCCGCCGGGCCCCCGGAAACCGCCCCGGGGTCTCGGCCCTGCCGGGCGCGCATCCTTAACGCGGCTCACCCTACCCGGGCGATGAACGCCTTCAGGTAGCGGGTCTCCGGGATGGCCGGGTGCCAGGGGTGGTCGGGACCCTGGGTCCCCTCCTCCAGGATCTGCACCTCCCGTCCCAGCCTGCGCCCCGCGCGCAGCAGGGCGTCCTGCAGCGCCTCCCGCGACATGTGGAAGGAGCAGGAGGCGGAGACCAGGATCCCGTCCCGCTCCAGCGCCTCCATCCCGAGCTGCGCCAGCCGCCGGTACGCCTCCTCCCCCGCCTTCTGGTCCTTCTTGCGCTTGATGAACGCCGGCGGGTCCAGCACCACCACCCCGAAGCGCTCCCCGGCCCCCACCAGCTCCCGCAGGGTCTCGAAGGCGTCGCCCCGCCGGGTCCGGACCCGGTCCCCCGCCCCGTTCAGCTCCGCGTTCTCCCGCGCCTGCGCCAGGACCGGCTCCGAGCTGTCCACACACACCGCCTCCGCCGCCCCCGCCGCCACGGCCTGCACCCCCCACCCTCCCACGTAGCTGAACACGTCCAGCACCCGCCGGCCGCGGACGTACGCCTGCACCCGGGCCCGGTTCATCCGGTGGTCGTAGAACCACCCCGTCTTCTGCCCGGCGGCGAGCGGGGCGCGGAAGCGCGCTCCGTTCTCCTCCAGCTCCACGGTCTCCGGCACCTCGCCGCGCGCGGCCTCCACGTACAGCTCCAGCCCCTCCAGCGTCCGGCCGGCCACGTCGTTGCGCAGCAGGATCCCGGCGGGGCGGACGGTATCGTCGAGCGCCGCGACCACCTGGTCCCGCACCCGCTCCATCCCCGCGGTGGTGAGCTGCGCCACCAGGTGCTCGCCGAAGCGGTCCACCACCAGTCCCGGGAGGCCGTCCCCCTCCCCGAAGACCAGCCGGTAGAAGGGAGCCGGGAAGAGCCGCTCGCGCAGGGCCAGGGCGCGTCCGATCCGCTCCCGCAGCAACCCGCCGTCCAGCGCTCGCGCGGGGTCGCGGCTCACCAGGCGCGCGGCGATCAGGGTGCGGGGGTTCACGTAGGCCGCGCCGATCGGCGCCCCGCGCGCGTCCTGGAGCTCCACCGCCGCCCCGGGCTCGAAGGCGGTCAGGGGAGTCTGCGTGACGTCGACCTCGTTGCTGAACACCCAGAGGTGCCCCGCGCGGAGGCGGCGGTCCTCGTGCTTCTTGAGGCGGAGCGGTGGGAGCATGGCGAACCGGCTTCGGGGTGAGCGGGCTTGGTCCGTGGGGGCCGGGGGCCGCACGGCTGGCGCCTCCGCGACCCG
>DATAAL010000108.1:0-7791 GCA_036260145.1 Longimicrobiaceae bacterium
GGCTCCGCGGCCGACCCCTGCAGGACGCAGAGGTGGAGCGGCGCGCCGGCCAGGGCGTCCTGCAGCGCCGCCAGCTCACGACCGACACGCCCGAGCGCCTCCTCGGGCGACCCGCCTCCCGGAGTGTAGACGACACCCACCGGCGCCGTCCCCTCCTCGCGGAGGAGCGCTCTCAGCGCCCCCCGGTCGGCCAGGTCCACCTCCGGGAAGCGCACCACCGCCCCGGGGCTCCCGGCCAGTCGCTCCGCCAGCGGAGCGGCGGGGTCGCGGCGGCCCAGGAAGAGGTACGTCCCCCCGGGGACCCGCGGCGGCGCGACCGGAGCGCGGACGCGCTCCCAGCTCCGTACCCACCGGCGCGCTCCCCGGAGCGCGACCACCGCGTCATCCGCCTCGCCCGTGACCTCGGCCAGGAGGGCGTCGGGGGAGACGTCCCCGGGCGCCAGGTCGATGGCGCGGCATGCCACCCCCGGGTGATCCCGCGGGATCCCCTCACAGAGGCCGTGGAGCCAGGCGGCGGCGGGGTCGAGCACGTCCTCGGCGCCGATCTCGTGCGCCCCCCGCGTGACCACGCACAGGCGCACCCCGGCGCCGGTGGCAAGCCCGGCCAGCGACCGGGCCAGCATCGCGATCGCGGGCGGGGACGCCCCGTGCGTCAGCGGGCGAAGGTCCACCACGCGGTCCGGGAAGCGGCCGGACGCGGCGAGCGTATCGAGCACCGGGCACGCGTGCTCGGCGGGGCTCACGGTAACCACTGCGTGCCCCTCTCCCACGAGGTCCCGGGCGAGCCGCTCCCCCACCCCGTCGGTGTCGAGGAGGACGAGCCAGCTTCCTGTCCCGCTCCCCGCCACCGGCGGAGCGGTGCGCCTCCATCCCGGCACCCACGGCCCCTCCCCGGCGCAGCCCTCGCGACGACGCTTCCGCCCGGCTTCGGGCGCCCGCCGCTCGACCCAGTAACGCTGGCGCTCGAAGGGATAGGTGGGGAGCGGAACCCGCCTCCGGCGCTCCTCCCCGGCGAATCCCGCCCAGTCGACATCCGCCCCAGCCATCCACAGCCGCCCCAGCGTCTCCAGCAGGAACGCCTGGTCCGACTGCCGCGTGTACGCGTGCCGCAGCGAAGCGAAGACGGAGCCCTCCTCCGCCCCCCCGTGCAGTGCGAAGGTCCCCAGCGTCCGCCCGGGGCCCACCTCCAGCAGCAGCCGGCCGCCGCGCAGGACTTCCTCCATCCCCTCGGCGAAGCGCACCGTGCGGCAGAGGTGCCGCGTCCAGTACTCCGGGCTGAGGGCATCCTCCGCGGTGATCCACGTCCCGGTGACGTCCGACACGAAGGGGATCTCCGGGGCGGCGAGGCGGAGGCCACGGACCCGCTCCGCCAGGCGCTCGGCCACCGGGTCCATCATCGGGGAGTGGAAGGCGTGCGAGGCGGCCAGCCGCCGGCAGACGACCCGGCGTCCCGCCAGCTCCCGCTCCAGGGCGGCGACGGCCTCCACGGGGCCCGAGACGGTGCACAGCCCGGGGGCGTTGTGGGCGGCCAGGGCGAGGCCGCCGCGCAGCAGCGGCGCCACCTCCGCGGGGTCCAGGGGGACGGCGAGCATCGCCCCGGCCGGGAGCTCCCCGATCAGGCGCGCCCGCTCGGCGACCAGCGCCAGCGCGTCCTCCAGCCGGAAGACCCCGGCGAGGGTGGCGGCGACGTACTCCCCGAGGGAGTGGCCGATCATCGCCGCGGGCCGCACGCCCCACTCCATCCAGCAGCGCGCCAGGGCGTACTCGGTCACGAACACGGCCGGCTGCGCCAGCTCGGTGCGGCCGAGAGGGTGCCCCTCCAGCTCGGCGCCCCCGCCGCGCCCCAGCATCCGCCGCAGGTCGGTCCCGGGCGCGGCCCCATCCCCGTCCGCATCCGCGAAGAGCACCTCCCGGATGTCCAGGCCCAGCACCGGCTCCAGGATCGCGGCGCAGCGGTCCACCTCGCGACGGAAGACCGGCTCGGAGTCGTACAGGCCACGCGCCATCCCGGCATAGTGGTCGCCCAGGCCCGGGAGGAGGAAGGCGACCCGGCGCCCCTCCCGCTCCCCGACCAGGGTGAGCACGCGCCGCGGGTCGCGCGCCTCCAGCGCGGCCACGGCGTCGTCCCGGTCGCGGCACACCAGTGCCCGGCGCTCCCCGAAGCGCCTGCGGCCTACGCGCAGCGTGTGGCAGACGTCGGCGAAGGGTTGCTCCGGGCATGCCTTCAGGTGCGCCGCCAGGCGGTCGGTGGCGGTCTCCAGGGCGGTGGGGGTGCGGGCGGAGAGCACCAGGAGCTGCCAGGGGCGCGACGGTCCGGAAGGCTCCGGCTCGGGCGCCTCCTCCAGCACCACGTGCGCGTTGGTCCCCCCGATCCCGAACGAGGAGACCCCCGCCCGGCGCGGGGTGCCATTGCGCGCCCAGGGGCGCAGCTCCGCGTTGACGAAGAACGGCGACCCCGCGAAGTCGATCCGCGGGTTGGGGCGCTCGAAATGCAGGGAGGGCGGGATCTCGCGGTGCCGGAGGGCCAGGACGGCCTTGATCAGCCCGGCTACCCCCGCCGCTGTGTCCAGGTGCCCGATGTTGCTCTTCACCGACCCCAGCGCGCAGAACTGCCGCTCGCCGGTGCCGGAGCGGAAGGCGCGGGAAAGCGCCTCCACCTCCACGGGGTCGCCCAGCTCGGTGGCCGAGCCGTGCCCCTCCACGTAGCCGATCGTCTCCGGCTCCACGCCCGCCGCCGCGAGCGCCTCCACGATCACCTCCGCCTGGCCGTCGCGGCCCGGCGCCGCGTAGCCGATCTTGGCCGCGCCGTCGTTGTTCACCGCGGAGCCACGGATCATGGCGTGGATGGTGTCGCCGTCGGCGAGGGCGTCGGACAGCCGCTTCAGCACCACCAGCCCGATCCCCTCCCCCGCCACCGCGCCGCGCGCGTCGGCGTCGTACGAGCGGCAGCGCCCCGTCGGAGAGAGGATCCCGCCCTCCCGGTACAGATAGCCCTCCTTCTGCGGCACGGAGACCGACACGCCGCCGGCGACCACCATCTCCGCGTCGCCCGACAGGAGGGCGCGGATCCCCATGTGGATGGCCACCAGCGAGGAGGAGCACGCCGTCTCCACGTTCAGGCTGGGGCCGCGGAGGTTCAGGCGGTACGAGACGCGGGTGGGGAGGAACGCGTTGCCGTTCCCCAGGTTGACCTGCATCTCCCCTGCGGCCGCCCGGGTACCCGGGTGCGACATCACGTCGACCCAGTAGCGGTTGAGGTCGGCGCCGGTGAACACGCCCACGCGGCCAGCGAAGGTCTCGGGATCGTAGCCGGCGTTCTCCAGCGCCTCCCAGGCGCACTCCAGCATCAACCGGTGCTGCGGGTTCATCACCGTGGCCTCGCGGGGGGAGATCCCGAAGAACTCGGCGTCGAACCGGTCCGCGTCCTCCAGGATCCCGCGGGCCCGCACGTAGTCCGGGCGCCGCATCAGCGCGGCAGGGATGCCGGAGGAGATCAGCTCCTCGTCGCTGAAGGTGGAGATGCTGTCCACCCCGTCACGGAGGTTGCGCCAGAACTCCTCCAGCCCGCGCGCCCCCGGGAAGCGCCCGACCATCCCCACGATGGCGATCTCGTCCCCCGAGGCGCCCGACCGCTCTGGGCGCGGGTCCTCCCTGCGCGGCAGCACCGCGGCTGCGGGGGCGGAGCCCGCGTCTAGGTGCGCCGCCAGCGCGCCGAGGGAGCGGTGGTGCAGTAGCTCGACCAGGGGGACCTCCCTGCCGAGCGCTTCGGTGAGCCGGGAGTGAACGCGGAGGAGGAGGAGCGAGTTCCCCCCGATGTCGAAGAAGCTGTCGTCGGTCCCCACCCCCTCCACCCCCAGCACCTCCGCCCAGATCCCGGCCACCAACCGCCCCGTGGAGGTGTGCAGGGCACCGGCATCTCCGGGCGCGCGGCGCGCCGCGGACGGGGCCGGAAGCGCCGCGCGGTCCACCTTGCCGTTCGGAGTGAGCGGCAACCGCTCGAGGGTCACGACCGCCGCCGGCACCATGTGCTCCGGCAGCCGCTCCCGCAGCCATACCCGCAGCTCCCCCTCCCCCACCTCCGCCGCGACGTACGCCACCAGCCGCAGATCGCGCGACTCGGCGTCCCGCGCCACCACGACCGCCTCCCACACCGCCGGGTGCTGCTCAAGCACCGCCTCGATCTCCGCCGGCTCGATCCGGTAGCCGCGCACCTTCACCTGCTGGTCCATCCGGCCCAGGAACTCCAGCGTTCCATCTGCGAGCCTCCGCACCCGGTCGCCCGTCCGGTACAGCCGCGCCCCCGGCTCACCCGAGAACGGGTGCGGCACGTAGCGCTCGGCCGTCAGCTCCGGACGCGCCCAGTAGCCCCGCGCCACCGCCTCCCCCCCAACGTACAGCTCCCCTGGCACCCCCACCGGCACGGGTTCATGCTCCTGGCCCAGCACGTGGGCCTCCGCATTCGCGAGCGGCACGCCTATCGGCAGGTTCAGCCAGCGCGCCCCGTCGTCACCCCCCTCCAGACGCAGCGTCGTCGTGGTCACCGTCGTCTCCGTCAGCCCGAAGACGTGCAGCAGCGGCACCCCGAGTCCAGCCCACTGCGCCAGCCGCTCCGGAAGCACCCGCTCACCCCCCACCAGCACCAGGCGCAGGCTCCCGGGAAGGTGCAGCCCCTCCTCCGTCACCGTCCGCACCCACTCGTGCCAGAACGCCGTCGGCAGCTCCATGACGCTGACCCCCTCGGCCTCCACCACACGGAGTAGCTCCCCCGGCGAGGCCACCGGCTCCCCCGCGGGGAACACCACGCACGCCCCGCTCAACCACGTCGGGAAGACCTCCTCCACCATCACGTCGAAGGCCGGCGAGGCGAACTGCAGCACCCGATCTGCGGGCGAGAGCCCCATGCGCCCGGCCATGGCCTCCGCGTAGCAGAGCAGCGAGCGGTGGCTGACCATCGCCGCCTTGGGGCGGCCCGTGCTCCCCGAGGTATAGCAGAGATACGCGAGGGTGTCGGACCCGGCCTGCAGCGCGGGGAGGTCCGTGACCGCTTCCTCTTCCGTGTCTACGCTCAGCACCCCGGCGACGCCGCCGGGGAGTGCGCCGGCCAGCGCTCTGCGGGTCAGGACGACCACGGCGCGGCTGTCCTCGAGCAGGTACTCCACCCGGGCCCGTGGGTACTGCGGATCCAGCGGCACGAAGGCGCCGCCGGCCCTGAGCACCGCGAGCAGGGCGACGGCCAGCTCCACCGAACGGTCCAGGAACAGCGCCACCTGCACCTCGGGGCCCACGCCGCGGGCGCGCAGCCGCGCGGCCAGGGAGGCGGCCCGCTCCTCCAGCGCGCGATAGGTGAGGACCCGCCCGCCGGATGCCGCCGCGGGAGCGTCCGGCGCCGCAGCGGCGCGCTCGGCGATGACCTCGTGCACCAGCGCCGCCCGCGGGAAGGGTCGCGCCTCACCTCGGCCACCCTCCACCACACGCGCCCGCTCCGCCATGCGCAGCAGCGACACCTCGGAGAGCCTGCGCCCCGGGTCCGCCGCCAGCGCCTCCAGCACCGTCTCCATCTGCCCCACCATCCGCTCGGCCGCCGCCGCCTCGATCCGCCCCGCGTCGTACTCCAGCCGCAGCTCCAGCCGCTCTCCCGGCAGCACCGCCAGCACCAGCGGATAGTGGCTCCCCCCGTACACCTCCCACGCCTCCACCGAGAAGCCGCTCTCGCCCCCGCCGGCCGCCGCCCACATGGGGTGGTTCTCGAAGACCAGGATGCTCTCGAAGAGCGGCACGCCGGCCGGCACCTCGCTCCACCCCTGCACGTCCGCCAGCGGACTTTGCTCGTAACGCTGCGCCTCCACCTGCCGCGCCCGCACCCCGGCCAGCCACTCGCTCACGTGTGCCTCCCCCTCCACGCGCAGCCGCACCGGGAGGGTGTTGATGAAGACGCCCACCATCTCCTCCACGCCGGCCAGCTCCGGAGAGCGGCCGGAGACGGTCGCCCCGAAGACGATGTCCACCTCGCCCGAATAGCGCGACAGCAGCACCCCCCAGGCGCCCTGGAGCAGCGTGTTCGGCGTGATCCGCTGCCGCCGCGCCACCTCGTGAAGGGTCGAGGTCGCCCCCGCGGGGAGGCGGTGCGCCACGTGCGCGAAGGAACCGCTCGCGCCGCGCCCCCGATCGATCCCCAGTGGCGTGGGCACTCTGAAGCCCGCCAGGATCCGCCGCCAGTACGCCTCGGCCCCGGACAGGTCCTGCCGCTGCAGCCAGGCTACGTAGTCGCGGTAAGGGCGGGCCGGACGGAATGCCGGCTCCCGGTTCAGGAGGACCGCCTCGTAGGCAGTGAAGACGTCGCGCAGCACCAGCGAGAGCGACCAGCCGTCGAGCAGGAGGTGCTCGTAGCTCCAGACCAGCTCGAACCGGTCGTCGGCCAGACGGAGCAGCGCGAGCCGCATCAGCGGCGGATCGAGAAGGGCGAAGCCCCGTGCACGCTCCGTTTCCAGGTAGCGCTCCCGCCGTTCGTGCTGCGCCTCCGACGTGCAGCCGCGCCAGTCGAGCACCTCCCAGGGCAGCCGTACATTACGACGGACCACCTGCATAGGCGTGTCCATCCCCTCCCACGCGAACGCTGTGCGGAGGACGGGGTGCTGGTCCACCACCCGCTGCCAGGCCTGCCGCATGGCGTCGGCGTCGACCTGTCCCCGCAGCGCGAAGATGTACTGGTTGAGGTACGCTCGGGAGGCCGGCTCCAGGAGCACATGGAAGAGCAGTCCCGTCTGCACGGGTGTGAGCGGGTAGATGTCCTCGACCGAGAGGGAGAGGTCATCCATGGGATGGCTCCAGTGGTATCATGCTCGACGAGAGGCGGCGCATGATCGCACCCATTGGCAGAGAGTTCGGGGAAATTCCGACCGGGATCGGGTGCTGAAGTGTGTCAGCACCCCGCTTCCCTTCGGCGTCACGCAGGAAGGGCCATCCGGAGCCGGAAGCCGCCGCCCAGGGAGATAAGCACGCTATAATAGTCCTATAATATCCGCCTTTATTGCGCAAGTCTATAGGCAATGCTAGGCAAGTCACCGCTGCACCACGACGGCAAGGTTCGGTTCCAACGGCGTATCGGACTTGCCGGAGCTTCACGGGTAGGGGCAGAAGCGTGGCTCGGGCGGGCCACTCGTGATGACGACGGAGGAGCTTGGAAAAAGAAAACCCCGATACCGCGTAACCGGAGTACTTCGCGGTCGGCCATCAGATGGAGACCGCGATCGACAGCTCCTCGCGCACCCACTCGTCCTCCTCGACGAACAGCCGCGACGTCAGCGCTGGAGTTCCTCCACCTGGTGGGATACAGAGCGGCTACTGGTGGGACACGGATGGGTGGCCAGAGCAGTTGCATTAGATACTTGCAGCTCTTTCCTGCACGCTGTCTGGGAGCCTGTGGAGACCGTGGAGGTTCAACCCTACCGAGTCAAACCCGCCCGTGGCATGGCCCCACAGGTGGTCACACCAACAGGGTGTTGTTACTCCGGAATCTGCCAGGTCCAGCGGATGGGTACGGTCGGCAGACCTCCTGGGAGGATTGCCCGCTTCCGCGTTTCGTGATCCCGCTGGATTCGGGGGTGCAGGACCCTGCGCGGGGAAAGGAGATGACCGGCATGGAGCCTTCCACCTGCCGTCCGTCGAGCCTGCGGAAGGGGCATCCACACGAGAACAGGTTGACCGATGCGCGCCGAACCGGAGCCTCCAGGGTTCGTCCGCCTCGGATGGCCCCGTCCCCATGGCTACAGCTCTTCCAGCATCCGCCGCACC
>DATAAL010000109.1:0-1589 GCA_036260145.1 Longimicrobiaceae bacterium
CCCAGGATCTTCTCTTCCCACTCCTTCAGCTCCGCGGTGACGAAGCGCTCCAGGTTGGCGAGCGTCTGCTTGCGCTCGTAGTTGCCGGGGACGCGCTCCGCGTGGGCGCGGGGGACCTCCAGGAAGTACCCGAAGATGCGGTTATAGCCCACCTTGAGCCCGGAGATCCCGCTCCGGTCCCGCTCCTGCGCCTGGAGACGCGCCATCCAGTCGGTCCCCCCTTCGCGGAGGGCGCGCAACTCGTCAAGCTCGGCGTCGAAGCCGGGGCGGATCACCCCCTCCCCCTCGGCGAAGGAGGCCGCCGGGGCGTCGGCCAGGGTGCGGTTGATCCGCTCCCGCACGTCGTCCAGCGGGTCCAGGGTGCGGAGGAGCTTGCGCAGCGGCTCGGAGGCGGCCGCCTCCAGGAGCCGGCGCAGGGCGGGGAGGCGGAGGAGCGAATCGCCCAGGGCCCGCAGCTCGCGGGGGTTGATCCGCCCGGAGGCGATCTTGGTGGCCAGCCGCTCCAGGTCGCGGACGCCCTGCAGCTCCCGGCGGATCCGGCCGCGCAGCTCGCCGTTCTCCACCAGCTCGGCCACGGACTCCTGCCGGGCCTGGATCCGGTCCAGCGACACCATGGGACGCAGGAGCCAGGTGCGCAGGAGCCGGGCGCCCATGGGGGTGAGCGTCTCGTCTACCACTCCCAGGAGCGTCCCCTCGCCCGGCTTCATCCCCGGCTCGCGGCGGAGCGGCTCCACCAGCTCCAGGTTGCGGCGGGTCATCTCGTCCAGGACCATCGCCTCCCCGGAGCGCTCCAGCCGCGGGGGGCGCAGGTTCTTCACCCCGCTGGGCTGCACCTCGCGCAGGTAGGCCAGGAGGCCGCCCAGCGACGAGAGCAGCGCCTCGTCGCGCTCCCCGATCCCGAACCCCTCGGGCGACTGGACGCCGTAGCGGAAGCAGATCTCGTCCCAGCCGAAGCGGGGGTCGAACATCACCTTCGGTCGGCGGGTCAGGCGGATCCGGTCCAGCCCGGGGAGGTCGCGGTCGCCCCACTCGGCGGGGAGGAGGAGCTCCGCCGGCTCGATCCGCGCCAGCTCCGACTCCAGGGTCTCGGGCGTGGCGAAGGTGACGATCACCTCGCCCGTGGACGCGTCGGCGGCGGCCAGCCCCAGCCCGCCGCTCCCGTCCTCGGCGAGGGCGGCTAGGAAGTTGTTGCGGCGCTCCTGGAGGAGGGAGTCCGCGAACACCACCCCCGGCGTGACCACCTCCACCACCTCGCGCCGTACGGTCCCCTTCGCCTCGGCGGGGTCCTCCACCTGCTCGCACACGGCGACGCGGAAGCCCTCGCCCGCGAGCTTCTCCAGGTACTCGTCGCGCGACTTGGCAGGGACACCCGCCATGGGGATGGCGCCGGGGCCACCCTTGGAGGTCAGGGTGAGCCCCAGCACGCGCACGGCGACCTCGGCGTCGGGACCGAGCAGCTCGTAGAAGTCGCCGACGCGGATCATCACCACCGCGTCGGGGTGCTTCCGCTTGGCCTCCTGCCACTGCTTCATCAGGGGGGTGCTGGCTCCGGACATCGCGTCTCCACTGGGTTCCCGGCAGCTCTCTGG
>DATAAL010000110.1:0-7452 GCA_036260145.1 Longimicrobiaceae bacterium
GACGGGCGACCGGCCGGTCGCGCTGGGAGCGGGCGGGAAGATGCGCCGCTCCGGAGTCACGGCCGCGGTCTACCGGCTGGACCTGAAGGGGAAACAGGCGCCCAGGGACGTGCGGCTCGCCGTCCGCTACCTCATCGCCCCCGACGCATAGGCCCGACCGGAGCGGAAGCACCGGGGCCGGCAGGGGCGGGGGCGCCGGCGCACCCCAAGCCAGGAGGCTGGATTATCGTCCCCCGCGGGACGCCGGGAGGTAGATGTCGAGCCAGCGGTTCAGGTTCTGGAGCATCTCGGGATCCTTGCGGACGATCTCCGTCACCCCGGCGTCGACCGCCTGCTCGGCGATCCCGTCCATGCGCGCTCCGCTCACCAGGAGCGCGGGTGTTTCCGTGTACCCACCCATCCGCCTCAGCTCCCGGCAACTGCTGAGGCCGTCCCGGCCGGGCATCTCCAGATCCAGGAGGAACGCGTCCACACGGGGGGAAGACCGCGAGGCGGCCCAGCCCACCAAGTCGTCTCCTGAATCGAAACAGATCACCCGGTATCCGCGACGCTCCAGCCACGCCGCGAGCAGGTTCGAGTGGTCCGGATCATCGTCCGCGATGACCAGGGTCGGTTGAAGCGTCATAGTCTCCTTGTGCGCAAACAGGAACCACGGGGCTCCCTACCGCAAGGAGCGGCCCACCACCGCCGGTCCATCACCATTCGGGTAAATCCAATACGGCCATATACTTATATTGGCAGGTCCCGTCGCTCTTGAGGACTTTGGTGTTCCCTTGCAGGAACATGTGGTCCCGTTCGGGAACACCGGTGGCCGGAGCGGACTAAAAGGGCGACTCTCCCACCATCTCCCGGAGCCGGTGAAGGAGCGACGCGACCCTGGGGTCGGAGGGCGACCCTCCCTCCGCCCGCAGCGCCTCCTCCGCCTCCCCGGCGCTCTCCGACAGCTCGGCGAAGCCGTAGCCCATGGCCGCTCCACGGAGCTTGTGCACCTCACGGGCGAGCCCTACGGTATCTTCCTGTTCCCGAAGCGCTTCCATGGCCTGCAGCCGCTGGGTGAGCCCCGCCCGGAATCTCTCCCGGAGAGGCGCGAGGTAGTCGTCCTCGGGGGGCTCGCTCCCCGGAGGTGAAAACTCGCTCACCATCTCGTCGATCGCCTGTACGAGCGCATCCGGCTCCAGCGGCTTCCTCAGGAACTTCCGGAAGCCAGCCTCGCGGAATCGCCTCATCTCTTCTCCTCCGGTCGCGGCGGTGAAGGCCACGACGGGTACCTGCCGCAGCCGCTCGTTCCCGCGGATCTCCGCCAGCGCCTCGATCCCCGAGCGGTTCTCGAGATTCAGGTCGAGCAGGACGAGTGCCGGTTCTTCCGGCGCCAGCCGCCCGGCGAGGCCCTCGCTCCCCGGGTCCACCACCGCCCGGTACCCTGACCGCTGGATCACCGCCGCGGCGTACGCCCGGATGTCGGGGTCGTCGTCCACCACCGCGATCACCTCGCCACGGCTTCGCGCAGGACGCGCGGCGGCACCGGTCTGGGGCGGGACGCTCGAGGGGATCTCTCCCGCGGAAGGGAGCGTCACCCAGAAGGTGCTCCCCTCCCCCGGCCGCGAGTTCACCCCGATGTGCCCGCCCATCAGCTCCACCAGGCGCTTGGAGAGCGCGAGCCCCAGCCCCGCGCCGGAGACCTTCACCCCCTCCAGCTTGATTCGCGAGAACTCCTTGAAGAGGCGCCACCGGTCCTCCTCGGAGATCCCCGGCCCGCGGTCGCGGATCTCCACCCGCACCCGGGAGGGGTCGCTCGTCACCCGGATGTCCACATCGCGGTTCGGCGGGGAGTACTTGATGGCGTTCTCCAGCAGGTTGAGAACCACCTGCCTCAGGCGGCCCGCGTCCGCCAGTATCAGGTGCTTGCTGGCATCGGTGAAGCGGACATCGATCTTCCGCTCCTCCGCCTGCGGCCGGAGGGAGGTCACCGCCGAGGTGATCACCTCGGCCGTGTAGAGCGGGGTCGGCGTCACCTCCAGCGTCCCGGCCTCCACCTTGGAAAGGTTGAGGATGTCGTTGATGACGTGGAGCAGGTGCCTGCCGTTGCGCAGGACGATGTCGAGGTACTCCGCACGCTTCGCGTCGGCAAGCTGGGTGTGCTCCGCCACCAGGAGCGAGGTGAAGCCGATGATTGAGCTGAGCGGCGTGCGGAACTCGTGCGAGACGTGCCCGATGAACCAGGTCTTGTACTCGCTGGTCCGCTCCAGCTCCGCGATCCGGAGCTCCTGCGCCGCCATCCGCTCCCGCAGTGTCTGCGCCTCTTCCCGCTCCTCCCGGAAACGCTCCGCGCCGCGCGCGAGGGCTTCCCCCGCGCCGGGCACCACCAAATCGGCGTCCCGGAAGCTCGCGGCCTGGACGTCCGGCTCGGAGAGCGAGGCCAGCGCAGACAGGAGCCGCTGCTGGACACGGGCCACGGAGCGCGCCAGGAGAAGCCCCGACCCGGCGACCAGCCCCACCGCCAGCAGCAGCCCGAGCAGCGCCCGCTCCCGCGTGGCGGAGCGCCGTGCCTCCATGTCGCCGCGGAGCTGGTCCGCGGCGGCGCGGTCCAGGTCCATCAGCCGTGTCACCGGGACCGACACGGATCCCACCGCGTAATCCACCGATCCGACGGGGATGGGCTCCCTACGCGCGGCCAGCGCGATCAGGGAGTCCAGCGCTCCCAGCCCGGCGCGTGCCTCCGCCAGGGCGGCGCGCTCGGTGGCCCGCCCCTCCCGCGTGCGTAAGCCGGGAGCGGAGGCGGGCGTGCCGCGGACGGCGGTACGCGCTGCGTAGCGGTCGAGCGCCCGCTCCACTTCGGCGCGGTGCTTCCGGATCATCGGGATCAGGTACACAGGAGGCTCCGCCGGAGGGACCGCGCGCAGCCTGCGAAGCTCCGCCGCGATGGTGAGCAGCCCCGTCTGCGCGACCCGCAGGTCCGCCGAGGCGGAAGCCAGCAGGCGCTCCACGCGCGCGGTATCGCGCGCGACCTGGTCGAAGGCCCGGATCTGGAAGAGGGTGAGCGTGGCGAAGGTGGCGACGGCCAGGAGGAGGCTTCCGACCGTCCAGGGGAGGAGACCGGTGCGGGCCGCGCCGCCGGGAGGAGGGGAGGGAGTCAAGTCTCGTTCAGCATCCCGTGGCGCTTGCGCCGCTGCCAGAGCACCTTGCGCGAAACTCCCAGTTGCTCGGCGGCAGCCGAGACGTTCCCGCCGAGCTCGTTGAGCGTGGCCTCGATGTAACGCCGCTCCACCTCCTCCAGGGTCAGGCCGCGCGGGAGGCTCACCGTGTTGGTGGGAACCGGGGCGGCGGCCGTGGCGGGAAGCGGCTCCGCGATCCGGAGGACGCGATCTCCGGAGAAGATCATGGACCGCTCCACCACGTTGCGGAGCTCGCGTGCGTTCCCGGGCCAGTCGTACCGCTGCAGCCGCTCCAGCCCCGAGGGGTCGATCTCGGGGACCGGCTTGCCGAAGTAGTCTGCGGCACGCTTCACGAAGTGCCGCGCGATCTCCGGAATGTCCGACCGGATGGCCCGGAGCGGGGGGAGAACCTGGGAGGCGACGTTCAGCCGGTAGTAGAGGTCCTCACGGAAATTCCCCTTCGCCACCTCCGACGCCAGGTCCGCGTTGGTGGCCGCGATCACCCTGAGGCTGACGGACATCTCCCGGGTGGCGCCGATCCGCCGGAAAGTGCGCGCCTCCAGGAAGGAGAGGAGCTTGGCCTGGAGGTCCAGCGGCATGGCGCCCAGCTCGTCCAGAAAGAGCGTCCCTCCGTCGGCCACCTCCACCAGCCCCTTCTTGGTCTGCTTGGCGTCGGTGAACGCCCCCTTCTCGTAGCCGAAGAGCTCTGCCTCGATCAGGTTCCCGGGGATGGCCGCGCAGTTCACCTCCACGAACCGGTAGTTCGCGGCCTGCCCGGCCGTGTGGATGGCGCGCGCCACCAGATTCTTCCCGGTTCCCGACTCGCCCAGGAGGAGGGCCGAGACGTGGGGAACGGCCGCCACGTTGCGCACGAACCGCCGGACCTCCTCCACCAGCGGGTGCGACCCCACGATCCCGTGCGGGTCGAACTTCTGCCGGGCGACCGAGGAGAGGAGCTCCTGCGCCGGGACCTCCTCCAGCGAGTGCGTGATGCGCGTGACCAGCGACCGCGGCTCGATCGGCTTGGTCACGAAGTCGGTGGCCCCGGCCCGGAGGGCGCGCTCCGCGTCCTCCTCCGTCCCGCGCGCGGTGGCGATGATGACCGGGAGCGTGGGGTGTGTCTCGCGCACCCGCGCGGTGAGCGCGATCCCGTCCAGCCCCGGCATCACCAGGTCGCAGACGATGGCGTCGGGGGGCTCCGACCGCAGCTCCTCCAGCGCCTCCTCCGGACGCGTGAACCCCTTGGTGACGAAGCGCCGGGTGCGCTCGAGCTGGACCGTGACCAGCGCGACCTGGTCCGGGTCATCGTCGATGATGAATACGGTGGGATTCATCTCAGTCCCTCCGCTCCCAGCGGTCGGCGTCGCGGACGCGGTACTTGGCCATGGTGCGGTCCAGCGCGCGGGGGAGATCGACCTCCAGCTGGTTCGCCAGGACGATCAGGACGAAAAGGATATCCGCGAGCTCCAGCGCGACGTCCCCCTCGGGCTCGTCCGCTTTCTTGGTCTTGGGGCCGAAGCGGTGGTTCAGCTCACGCGCCAGCTCCCCCACCTCCTCGGTGAGGCGCGCCAGATTCACCAGCGGGGGGAAATACCCCTCCTTGAATTGGGATATGTACGCATGCACCTGCGCCTGCGCTTCGCGGAGATCCATGGAGCCCGGGTGTGAGCGGGGAGCGGCTGCCGGAGTGCGCCGGTGATATCCCGACCCAACTTAGAGCGGCCTAGGGGGGACTGACAAGGCGCGTTGCCGCCCGCGGGGCCGGCTTCTACATTAGCGCTCGCGTAGCCGGGGCCAGGCCGCGGAGGCCCCGCGACTCCACCTCCTCTCCGGAAAGGGCCCGTCCTTGAGCCAGCCACGCGTCGGGATCATCATGGGGAGCCGCTCCGACAGGGAGACGATGCAGGAGGCGGCGCGTGTCCTGGACGAGCTGGAGATCCCCTACGAGATGGAGATCGTCTCGGCGCACCGTACCCCGGACCGGATGTTCGCGTACGCGGAGGCGGCGGAGGGGCGCGGGATCGAGGTCATCATCGCCGGTGCGGGCGGGGCGGCCCACCTCCCGGGGATGACGGCGGCCAAGACGGTGCTCCCTGTGATCGGTGTGCCCGTGCTTTCGTCGGCGCTGGGCGGGATGGATTCCCTCCTCTCCATCGTGCAGATGCCGCGGGGCGTCCCGGTGGCCACCGTGGCCATCGGCAAGGCCGGGGCGGCGAACGCCGGTCTGCTGGCCGCCCGGATCCTGGGGACCCGGGACCCGGAGATCCGCGGCCGGCTGCACGCCTACCGGGAGCGCATGGCGGCCGACGCGCTCCGTCCGGAGCCCCCCGCGGAGGGAGGACGTTGAGCCGGGGCCCGGTCCTCCCCGGCGCCACCGTCGGGGTGGTAGGCGGGGGGCAGTTGGGGCGGATGCTCGCGCTGGAAGCGCGCCGGATGGGGTACCGGACGCTGGTGCTGGACCCCGCGGGAGATGCTCCCGCCGCACAGGTGGCGGACGGCCATATCCACGCCCGGCTGAACGATCCGGAGGCGGTCCGGGAGCTGGCCCACCGCTCGGAGGTGGTGACGCTGGAGTGGGAGAACGCCGACGTGCACGGGCTCCGCGCCCTCCCGGGGGAGACCCGCCTCCACCCCGGCCCGCACGTGCTGGAGGTGGCGCAGCACCGCGTCCGCGAGAAGGACGCCGCCCGCCGCCTGGGGCTCCCCACCGCCGACTACCGCCCGGTGAGCTCCCTGGACGAACTGCGCGCGGCGGTGCGGGAGATCGGCACGCCGGCCGTGCTCAAGACGGCCCGGTGGGGGTACGACGGGAAGGGGCAGGCGGTCCTGCGCTCCCCCGCCGAGGCGGAGGCTGCTTTCGCCGCGCTGGGGCCGCCCGGGACGGAGCTGATCCTGGAGGCGTTCGTTCCCTTTCGCATGGAGGTCTCGGTGGTCTGCGCCCGCACGGAGCGCGGGGAGACCGCCTCCTTCCCCGTCGCGGAGAACGTGCACCGGCACGGGATACTCGACCTGACCGTGGTCCCGGCGAGGGTCCCGGAGAGCGTGGCGCACGAGGCGGCACGGATCGCGGAGGCGCTCGCCGAAGGGCTGGAGGTGGTGGGGGTGCTGGCGGTGGAGATGTTCGTGGAGGAGGACGATACCATCCGGGTGAACGAGATCGCCCCGCGCCCCCACAACTCCGGCCACTACACTTGGGAGGCTTGCGCCGTTTCCCAGTTCGAGCAGCAGCTCCGGGCGGTGTGCGCCCTCCCCCTGGGCTCCCCGGATCTCCTCCGCCCTGCCGCGATGGTCAACCTCCTCGGCGAGCACATCGGCAACGGCGAAGGCCTCCCGCAGTGGGCGGAGGTCCTGCGCGACCCCGCCGTGGCCGTCCACCTGTATGGGAAACGCGAGGGAAAGCCCGGCCGCAAGATGGGCCACCTGACGGTGCTGGCCGGCACCCCCGACGAGGCCGCGGCCAGGGCCCTGGAGGCCAGGCGGCGACTGACGAACCCGCGGTAGGCCCCCACCCTGTGCATCGTCGTTCTTGCGCTACGGAATCGGAGGCATCACTATAGGATCGTGCACCTCGCGGGACGTGACACCGCCGTCCCCTTTCCCGGACACCCGATTCCGGCGCAGAACGCCCGGCCTCCTGCATTCTGCGCCGCCGGCCCCGCGGCGACCGCCGCTTTCCTGCGAATCTACCCGGCGACACACTCCGTATTAACAGGTGTATCAGCCGGGGTATACGAACCGCGCCACTGGCCCGGCGCTTGCTAGATTCGGAGACAGGACCCAGCCATGGAGGCCCCGTGATTCTGCACTGCAACTTCGAGGAGCTGAGAGCCCTGGCCTATGGCGCCGAGATGGTGCTGTCGGGCCAGCCCGTGGCCTCCGGAGCCGCGGTCGCAGCACCGGCCGAGGCGATAGCCCTGGTCGAGCAACTCCTCCCCCGCCTCACCGGGGACATCAGCCTGACCACGCTCGCCGAGCACCATCAGGTACGCGGGGCGATCTCCGTGATCTGCGAGGGCTTCCAGGAGCGCCTGGACGACAGGATCCTGGAGTTCCACCCCGGTCACGAGGAAGCGGTGGCGACGTACTTCGACTACGCGTACTCCCGCACCGTGCTGCACCGGGTGGACCAGATCGGCGCCGAGATGGACGCCATCATCGAGCTGATCACCGGCGCCCCTCCGACGATCGAGACCGCGGCCTCGATCACCTTCCCCGACTGAGCGCAGGGAGACAGGTAGCGGCCTCCGACGGCAAAGGCGCCCCCACCGGGATCCCGGTGGGGGCGCCTTTGCCGTCGGAG
>DATAAL010000111.1:0-6135 GCA_036260145.1 Longimicrobiaceae bacterium
CCGAGGCGGCGGAGGAGGCGCACGTGGCCCCGCGGACCGCATCCGAGGAGGTGGTGGCGGGGATCTTCGCGGAGGTGCTGCGGAAGGAGCGGGTGGGGGTGGAGGACGGCTTCTTCGCGCTGGGCGGGCACTCGCTCCTGGCCACGCGGGTGGTCTCGCGGGTGCGGGAGGCGTTCGGGATCGAGCTGCCGTTGCGCACGGTGTTCGAGGCCCCCACGCCGGCCGCGCTCGCCCGCCAGGTGGATGCGGAGCGGGCTGACGAGGCATCCGGTCACGAGCTCCCGCCGCTGGTCCACGCTCGACGGGACCGGCCGCTCCCGCTCTCGTTCGCGCAGCAGCGCCTCTGGTTCATCGACCGGCTGGAGCCGGGGAGCAGTACCTACAACATGCCGGTGGCGCTCCACCTCCGGGGCCGGCTGGACGCGCAGGCGCTGGAGCGCACCCTGACCGAGGTCGTCCGCAGGCACGAGGCGCTGCGCACCGTGTTCCGCGAGCTCGACGGGGAGCCCGTGCAGGTGATCCACCCCGCGGGCGTGGTGCCGCTGGCGACCGCCGATCTCTCCCGCCTCTCCGGCGAGGTCCGCGGGGAGGAGGCGCGGCGGGTCGCCCGGGACGAGATGTGGCGCACCTTCGACCTGGAGCGCGGGCCGCTGCTGCGCACCCGCCTGCTGCAGCTTGCGCCGGAGGAGCACGTCCTCGTCCTGGCGATGCACCACATCGTCAGCGACGGGTGGAGCATGGGGATCTTCTTCCGCGAGATCGCGGCGCTCTACGAGGCGTTCGCCCGGGGGGCGCCCTCCCCGCTCCCCGACCTCGAGACGCAGTACGGCGACTTCGCGGTCTGGCAGCGGCAGTGGCTCACGGGAGAGGTCCTGGAACGGCAGCTCGCCTGGTGGCGGGAGCGGCTGGCCGGGGCTCCCCCGCTGCTGGAGCTCCCCACCGACCACCCCCGGCGGCCGATCCCGCGCTCCGCGGCGGCCAGCGTGGTCCGGGAGCTCCCGGGAGAGGCGGCAGAGCGGGTGCGGGCGCTCGCCCGGGACGAGGGGGCGACGCTGTTCATGGTCCTGCTGGCCGTGCTCGACGTGCTGCTGGCGCGCTGGTCGGGGCAGGAGGACGTGGTGGTGGGCACCCCGATCGCGAACCGTAACCACCGGGAGACGGAGGGGTTGATCGGCTTCTTCGTCAACACGCTGGCGATCCGGACTGACCTGTCCGGCGAGCCCACCTTCCGGCAGCTCCTGGAACGGGTGCGCGAGACCGCGCTGGAAGCGTACCAGCACCAGGACCTCCCCTTCGAGAGGCTGGTCGAGGAGCTGGGGGTGGAGCGGAGCCTGAGCCACACGCCGCTCTTCCAGGTGATCTTCCAGGTGGACGAGGGAGCCGGCGCTCCCCGCGCCTTCGGCGGGATCGAGGTGGAGCCGTTCCGGACCGCGGGCCTCCTCGCGAAGTTCGATCTCGCCGTCGCCGCGAGGGCTACGGAGCAGGGGCTCGGCATCCAGATGCAGTTCCGCGAGGAGCTGTGGGACGAACCCACCCGGGAGCGGATCGCCGACGCGTACGCGCTCCTGCTGGAGGAGATCGCGGCGGACGCGGGGCGCCGCATCCTCGAGCTGCCGCTGGTCGCGGGCGCGGGGCGCGAGCGGGTGCTGCGCGAGTGGGCGACGGGCCCCGCCCCGCCCCGGCCCGTGCGCCTGCTGTCCGAGCTTTTCGCTGAGCAGGCCGCGCGGACTCCGGGTGCGCCGGCGGTGGTCCACGGCGACCAATCCCTCACCTACGGGGAGCTGGCGGCGTGCGCCGAAGTCCTGTCCGTACAGCTGCGCGCCCGCGGGATCGGGCCCGAGGTGCGCGTCGGCGTCTGCCTGGAACGCGGCCTCGACGCGGTGGTCGCGCTGCTGGCCGTGTTCAGGGTCGGGGGCGTCTACCTCCCCCTGGACCCGGCGCACCCCGCGGACCGGCTGGCCTTCATGCTGGCCGATTCCGGCGTTCGCCTCGTCCTCACCGCCTCCCGCTTCGCTGCCGCCCTGCCGGAGTTCGCGGGCGAGGTTCTCCTGGTCGACGAAACGCCCTCTCCCGGCGGATCCCGCGAATCGACGACGGAGGCCGCCCCCACGGCCGAGAACCTGGCGTACGTCATCTACACCTCTGGCTCCACCGGCACCCCCAAGGGCGTCATGGTCACGCACGGGGCCGCCGCGACCCTGCTCCCGGCCGCCGTGGAGACGTTCGGCGCGCGACCCGGCAGCCGCGTAGCGCACACCGCCTCGCTCAGCTTCGATGCCTCCCTCCTGGAAATCTTCCTCGCCCTCCTCTCCGGAGCGACGCTGCACGTGGCCGACCGCGACACCGTCCTCTCGGCCGAGGCGCTCGGCTCCCTGCTACGCGAGCGGCAGATCGACCTGTGGGTGAGCACGCCGCCCATGCTGGAGCTGCTCGCCGAGGGAGAGTTCCCGGCGCTGCGCACCGTCAGCACGGGCGGCGACCGCTGCCCGGGCGAGCTGGCGGCGCGGTGGTCGCGCGGCCGCCGGCTGCTGAACATGTACGGACCGACGGAGACCACCATCTACGCCACCTGGCACCTCTGCCGGCCGGGCGCGGCGGACGCGCCGCCGATCGGACGGCCTGCGGCCGGGATGCGGGCGTACGTGCTGGACTCGTTGCTGCAGCCGCTGCCCGCCGGGATCCCGGGGGAGCTGTACGTCGGGGGTGCGGGGGTGGCGCGGGGGTACCTGGGGCGTCCGGAGCTGACGGCCGGGAGGTTCGTTCCCGATCCGTTCTCCCCGGTGCCGGGGGAGCGGCTGTACCGGAGCGGGGACCGGGCGCGCTGGCGCGCGGACGGGGAGCTGGAGTTCCTGGGGCGGACCGACGCGCAGGTGAAGATCCGGGGCATCCGCATCGAGCCGGGAGAGATCGAGGCCGCACTGGTCTCCCACCCCGAGGTGCGCGAGACCGTCGTCGTGGTGCGCGAGGACGGCTCCGGCGCGGCCGGAGACCGCCGCCTGGTGGCCTACGTGGTGCCCGTGGAGGGTGGGACCGCCTCCCCCGGAGCGCTTCGGGACCACCTGCGGACGCGCCTCCCGGACTACATGGTCCCCTCGGCAATCGTGCCGCTCCGCGCGCTCCCGCTCACCCCCACGGGGAAGCTGGACCGTCGGGCGCTCCCCGAGCCGGAGCCTGGGGAGGAGGGATACACACCCCCGCGGACCCCCGCCGAGGAGGTGGTGGCGGGGATCTTCGCCGAGGTGCTGGGGGCCGCGCGCGTGGGCGCGAACGACAACTTCTTCGAGCTGGGTGGGCACTCCCTCCTCGCCACGCGGGTGGTCTCGCGCGTGGCCGCGGCGCTGGGCGTGGAGGTCCCGCTGCGTGCCCTCTTCGAGGCGCAGACGGTGGCGGAGCTGGCCGCGCGGATCGACGCGGAGCGGCGCGCGGGGGAGGGCGTCGCCCTCCCGCCCCTTGTCCCCGTCGACCGTACCGCCCCGCTCCCGCTCTCCTTCGCGCAGGAGCGCCTCTGGTTCCTCCACCAGATGGACCCGCTCGGCGCCGGATACAACATGCCGTTCCCGCGGCGGATCGTCGGCCGCCTGGGTACCGGCGCGCTCGAGCGGGCCCTCGGCGAGCTGGTCCGCCGGCACGAGTCGCTGCGCACCACCATTCGCCCGGTCGACCGCGGCGCCGTGCAGGTGGTGCACCCCGCCGCGCCAGCCCGCGTCCCGCTGGTGGACCTGTCCGGCATCCGCCCGGAGGCGCGGGTACGGGAGTCGGAGCGGCTGGCGGACGAGGACGCCGCGCGTCCGTTCGACCTGGCGCACGGTCCCCTGCACCGCGTGATGCTGCTCTGTCTGTCCCGAGAGGAGCACGTGATGCTGCTCTGCATGCACCACGTGGTCAGCGACGGGTGGAGCATGGGGGTGTTCTTCCGGGAGCTGTTCACCCTGTACGCGGCGGCCTCGCGCCGGGAGCCCTCCCCGCTCCCCGCGCCGCCCGTGCAGTACGCGGACTACGCGGTGTGGCAGCGCGGCTGGCTGGCGGGCGATGTGCTCCGCCGCCAGCTCGACTGGTGGCGCGAGCGCCTGGAGGGCGCGCCCTCCGCGCTGGAGCTCCCCACCGACCGCTCCCGCCCCGCCGTCGCGAGCGGCCGGGGCGGGGCGCTCGGCTTCCGCGTTCCCGCGGATGACACGCTGGCGCTCCGGGCGCTCGCCCGGCGGGAAGGGGCGACGCTCTACATGGTGACGCGCGCCGCCCTGGATGTGCTCCTCTCCCGGTGGTCCGGACAGGAGGACCTGGTGGTCGGCTCGCCCATCGCCGGGCGGACGCGGGTGGAGCTGGAGGGCCTCATCGGGTTCTTCGTCAACACGCTGGCGCTGCGCACCGGCCTCTCCGGCGACCCGTCGTTCGCGGAGCTGCTGGGCCGCGTACGGGAGACGGCGCTGGGGGCATACGCGCACCAGGACCTCCCCTTCGAGCGGCTGGTAGAGGAAGTCGCCCCGGAGCGGAGCCTCTCTCACACCCCGCTCTTCCAGGTGATGTTCGCGCTGCAGAACGTCCACGGCGGCGGGGTCGCGGTGCCGTCGGGGCTCCGGGTGGAGCCGTTCCGCGGCGTGGTGCGGACCGCGCGCTTCGACCTGGAGCTGGACCTGCACGAGGAGGGCGAGGAGCTGGCCGGGAGCCTGCGCTTCCGCACCGACCTCTTCGACCCGGCCACCGTCGAGCGCTTCGCGGCGCAGTACCGCACCCTGCTTGCGTCGGCCGCCGCCTCGCCGGAGGAGCGCCTCTCGCGGCTCTCCCTGCTCCCGGAGCAGGAGACCGGACTCCTCCTGGCCTACGGGAGCGGCCCCGCGCTCGAGCCCACCCCCCGTGACTCCGTCCCCCGGCGGCTGGCGGAGCAGGCCGGGCGCACTCCGGACGCGGTAGCCGTGCTGTCCGGGGACGAGGCGCTCACCTACGCCGAGCTTCACCGGCGTGCGTCCCGCCTCGCGCGGCACCTGCGCCACTGCGGCGCCCGGGCCGGCGCCACGGTGGCGGTGTGCGTGGAGCGCGGACCCCGGGTCCTCGTCGCGCTCCTGGCGGTCTGGAAGGCCGGGGGCGTCTACCTCCCGCTCGACCCGGGGTACCCGGCCGAGCGCCTCGCCTTCCTGCTCAGCGACTCCGGCGCGGAGCTGGTGCTGACCGAATCGCACCTCGCCGGCTCGCTCCCGGAGCACGGGGCCGACGTCGTACTGCTGGACTCCGCCCCGGACGAGGGTGCCGAAGAGCCGGACGTCGAGGTCACGCCCGACGACCTGGCGTACCTCATCTACACCTCCGGCTCCACCGGGACGCCCAAGGCGGTGATGGTGGAGCACGCGCAGCTCACGCACACCCTGTCTGCGAGCCTCGACGTGCTCGACTTCGCGGCGGGTGACGTGGTGGGCGCGCTCGCCTCGGTGGCCTTCGACATCTCGCTGCTGGAGCTGGTCGCTCCTCTGCTGGCGGGGGCGGCCGTGCGGATCGTCGCGCGGGAGGTGGTGCGCGACCCGGAGGAGCTGGTCCGCGCCTGCGCCGACGTGACGGTGCTGCACGCCGTCCCCGCGCTGATGCGCCAGGTGGTGGAGACCGCGCGCGCCGAGCCGGCTCTTCCGTGTCTCAGGCTCCTGCTGGTGGGTGGGGACACGGTAGCGCCCGAGCTGCTGGAGGACCTCCGGGAGGTGCTCCCGCGGGCGGCTGCCCGCGTCCTCTACGGTCCCACGGAGACAACCATCATCTGCGCCACGTACCCCGTCCCGGTGGAAGGGGAGATCGTGGGGCACCCGCTGGGGCACCCGCTCCCGGGGGTGCGGCTCCGTGTCCGGGGACCTCGCGGGGAGGTCCTCCCGCTCGGCGTCCCTGGCGAGGTGTGGATCTCCGGCGGCGGCGTCACCCGCGGCTATCACGACCGGCCGGAGCTTACCGCGGAGAAGTTCGTCACGGTGGAAGGAGAGCGCGCCTACCGTACCGGGGACCGCGCCCGCTGGCGGACGGATGGGGTGCTGGAGTTCCTCGGCCGCACGGACGAGCAGGTGAAGGTGCGCGGCTTCCGCATCGAGCCCGGCGAGGTGGAGGCGGCGCTGCGCGAGCAGCCGGGCGTCCTGGAGGCGGTGGTCCTCGCGCGCGAGGACCACC
>DATAAL010000112.1:0-8351 GCA_036260145.1 Longimicrobiaceae bacterium
CCGCGGCAGAGGACATTTCTACCGCCGCCATGCGCCTCCCTGTGTGCCCGGACCCCCTACGGCCGGGGAGCGTACCCCCGCTCTCCCCCGCCCACCGGGCAACGGTAAAAACGGCGCCGCAGCGCTCCCGCCAATGCGGGAGCTAAATGGTTGGCAGCCTTGATTATTTCCAGCATTTGGATATCTTTGAGGACAATTGTACACAATCGAGTACAGTCGGTGTATTTTATTTACTACAACCTACTTACCGCCGATTGTCCCGATAGTGTGTAGAGGCATGTACCTGCGGTCCCGGGACGCCGGGGCGAGAGGACGGAGCGGCTGCCTGACCCCGGCAGATTCCCACCACGGAGAGTGGCATGGTTAAGTACCGTCGGAGAGAGGATCTGGCGCTGAGCCTCCTCCTCGCCAGTCCCACGAGCACGGAGGAGGGAGCGCCCACATGTCACGGCCGCTTCCGCCTGGAGGTTCTCGGCTGTGAGGCGGGACCGGGTGCCCATCCGCTCGCCCCTCCCGGGAGGGGTGCGCAGATCACTCCCAATCCGGAGGAGACGGTTCTCCTCCTGGACCTGGGGGAGGAGGACGCGGTGCTGATCGTGGGTGCGGCGATCCGCAGGATCCCGCGTGGCGCAGGGCCGGAGGAGCTGCTTTCGCGCGCCGCCGTGGGAGCCGCGGCGTGGCGGGACGAGCGTCTGCGTACCTGGCGGAGGTACCTCCTCCCCGAAAAGCTCATTGCCTTCTCCGAGCAGATCAACGCGGCGGACACCGCGGAGGAGGTCTGCCAGGCACTCACCGGGCATGTGCTCCGCATGGTGGACGGGTACGTGGCCCTGCTATTCCTCCGCGAAGGTGAGGACGACAGCTTCCGGCCGCTGGAGAGCCGCCTCTTCGGGATGGACGTGCGCTCCCTGGCTCTCCCGGTGCACCCCCGCTTCACCCGCCCGGGGCTCCTGACCCACATGGACACCCGCGCCGACACCGGCTCGCCCTTCGCCCCGCTCGCCCCCCTCTTCTCCGAGGCGCACGCAACCATCCTGGCGCACGTCCCGGTGGGGGAGAAGGGCATCCTCTTCCTGGTGGAGCGGCGTGACGACCGGATCTTCACCCCGGACGACTGGGAGATGCTCCGCACCCTCGCCGACCAGGCGGCGGCGGCGCTCAGGCGCGTTCGACTCATGGAGGACGTCCGCCGCCTCTCCCTGACCGACCCCCTGACGGGGCTGGCCAACCGGCGGCGCATGCGGGTGGTGCTGGAGCACGCCTGGGCCGCGGCGCGGCGCGGAGAGCCGCTCACGGTGCTGGTGATCGACCTGGACGACTTCAAGGCGATCAACGACCAGAAGGGGCACCTGGCGGGGGACCGCATCCTATGCGAGGTGGCGGAGTGCCTGCGGGCGGAGGTTCGCGGCTCGGACCTGGTGGTCCGCTACGGGGGGGACGAGTTCGTGGTGATCCTCCCCCGCGGCACCGAGGAGGGGGCCCGCGCGCTGGTGGAGCGCGTGCGGAAACGGCTCTCCGAGCGGGTGAGGATCAGCGCCGGCATCGCGAGCTACGACCCGACCTTCGCCTCGCCGGAGGAGCTGATCGAGC
Source organism: Longimicrobiaceae bacterium (assembly GCA_036260145.1). Taxonomy (GTDB): domain Bacteria; phylum Gemmatimonadota; class Gemmatimonadetes; order Longimicrobiales; family Longimicrobiaceae; genus JAFAYN01. The sequence goes on from DATAAL010000112.1 coordinate 1,591, forward strand.
TGGCGGACGCCCGCCTGTACGCGGCAAAGCCCCGGAACGGACGGCCGGCGGCCGACCTGGCGGTCTACACCGAAGGGTAGCGGCTCCCGCTCCTCACCCCGTCCCGGTCCTCCTGACTTCCGGATGGGCCGAAGCGGGGACGAACTGCAGCTCGTGCAGTCGGGCGTACAGCCCGCCCTCCCGGAGCAGCTCGGCGTGCGTCCCCCGCTCCCGGATCTCCCCGTGGTGCAGCACCAGGATCTGGTCCGCCCCCTGCACTGTGGAGAGGCGGTGGGCGATCACCAGCGAGGTCCGCCCCTGCATCAGCTCGCCGAGCGCCCGCTCGATCTGCGCCTCCAGCTCCGAATCCACCGAACTGGTGGCCTCGTCCAGCACGAGCACCGGAGGATCGAAGGCCAGTGCCCGCGCGAAGGACACGAGCTGGCGCTCCCCCACCGACAGCGAGATCCCCCGCTCCCCGAGTGGCTGGTCGTACCCCTGAGGGAGCCTGCGGATGAAGGGATCCGCCCCCACCCGCCGTACCGCCTCCTGGATCCGCTCCTCCCCGATGTCCTCCCGCCCCAGCCGGATGTTGTAGCGCACGTCTCCGTTGAACAGGAAGACGTCCTGCAGCACCAGCGAGATCCGCTCGCGCAGCTCCCGCACCGGGACGTGGCGGATCGGGATCCCGTCGAAGAGGACCTCCCCCCGCTGCGGCTCGTAGAAGCGCATCAGCAGGTTGATGATGGTGCTCTTCCCCGCCCCCGTGGCCCCCACGATCGCCACCCGCTCCCCAGGGCGGGCGGTGAAGCTCACCCCCCGCAGCACCCAGGCGCCCTCGTCGCTGTAGCGGAACCAGACGTCGCGGAACTCGATCCGCCCCCTCGCCGGAGAGGGGAGGTGGAGCGGATCGGCGTCGTCGCGGATCTCCGGCTCGGTGTCCAGGAGCCCGAAGATCCGCTCCGAGGAGGCCATGGCTCCCTGGAGGATGTTGTACTTCTCGGACATGTCCTGGATGGGGCGGAAGAAGCGGCGCGCCAGCTGGAGGAAGGCGGCGATCGTCCCCACCGTCATCGCCCCGTCCAGCGTGCGCAGTCCGCCGTACCAGAGGATCAGCGCCAGGGCGACGGAGGTCAGCACCTCGATCACCGGGAAGAAGAGGGCGTAGTAGGTGATGGTGCGGAGGTGCGCCTCCAGGTGGCCGTGGTTGATCTCCCGGAAGCGCTCCACGGCCTGCTCCTCCTGTCCGAAGAGCTGCACCACCCGGATCCCGCCGATCCGCTCCTGGAGGTAGGCGTTGATCCGGGCCAGCCGCGTGCGGATGTCCCGGTACGCGCTCCGGATCCGGCCCCGGAAGAGGAAGGCGGAGAAGAGCATGAGAGGGACGATGGTCATGGTGACCAGCGCCAGCCGCCAGTCCATCCGGAGCATGGCCCCGAGGATGAACAGGAGGGTGAAGATGTCCCCGAAGATGGTGACCACCCCGGCCCCGAACATCTCGTTCAGGACCTCGATGTCGTTGGTCACCCGGGTCATCAGCCGCCCGACCGGGTTGGCGTCGAAGAAGCGGAGCGAGAGGCGCTGCAGGTGCGAGAAGAGCTGAACGCGGATGTCGTACATCACCCGCTGCGCCAGCCAGGTGGTCAGGAGCGCCTGGACGTACTGGACCAGGAACGTCGCCACGAGCGCTCCGGTGAACGCCCCGGCGAGGAGGAGGAGGAGCCGCTCGTCGCGGGCGGGGATGACGCGGTCCAGCACCAGCTTGGTGATCCAGGGCCCGACCAGCTCCAGCGCCGCGCCCACGAGGAGGAGCAGGATGGATGCCCCCACCCCCAGCCGGTAGGGGCGGAGATACCGTACCAGCCGGCGAATGAGCCGGAGGTCGTACGCCTTCTCCCCGCTCTTCTCGTCCCGGGGCTCCTCCTTCTCGCTCACGGCGGCTCTCCCTGCAAGGCACCGAATTCAGGACTCGATCTGCGCGGCCCAAAGCTATTCCCTCCGGGTGGGTGGAGCAACGCCGGCCATCGAGGTTGACAACCCGTGGCTCCCCGGGTACTTTGCCCTTTCCCTCTCTTTGATCATCTGTTCCGCGGCTTTCAACCTCATGCCGTTGGCCGTTTTCGGCGGAGCCAGGAGCGTAACGGGGGCTTTCGCCCCGGCGCGGAGGCAGCAAGTGAGCCGGAAGCCGGCGTCGTTCCACTCCGCGGCCGTACCGCGCTCCCCGACCCCGGGGCCGCGCAAACCCGCTTCGCGTGCCCATGACTCCATCGTTCCAGGATCCCGAGCCGACCCATGATCCCGAGGGTGGCATCGACGCGCCCGCCCGCGCGTCGATCCGGCTCCCACGCGACGTGTTCCGCGACGACGCCCCGGACCGGAACCATTCCGACTCCCGAATTCCTTCGATGAGCGATTCTCCCGCCCGGCGCACGGGATCCATTCTCTCCACCATCCGCGGACGGCTGTTCGCGGGGAGCATCGTGCTGGTGCTCCTGATCCTCGCGGGTGCGGTGGTCAGCCTGCTCACCATGAACAGCCTGACCTCGGCCATGGACCAGCGGCTCACCGCCCTGCACAAGACCACCCAGATCGGGAGCTCGCTGGAATCGCTGATCCTGAACCAGATCGCCGCGGGGGAGCGGTACCTGGTCACCCGTGACCGGCAGACCGCGGAGGCGTTCGCCTCGTTCGGTCGCCAGGGGCACGAGCAGCAGATGGAGTACAAGGAGCTGGAGCAGCTCTCCACCGACGAGCGCAAGGAGATCGCCGCGGTGGAGGACCAGCACTCGCGGATCGAGGTGGAGTACGCCACGGCTCACGCGCTGGCGGACATCGGGGAGCCGGAGCGCGCCGCGGCGCGCGTGGCGGCGGTCCGCGCGCAGACCCAGGAGCTGCAGAGCGCCATCCGCAAGATCAGCGCGGCGCAGGCGGACAAGGTCTCGGCCGCGGCGGCGGAGCTGAAGCGGACGGCCCGGGACCGGCAGGTCCTCCTCGCGGTGATCGCGCTCCTTGCGGCGGTGGCCGCGATCGGACTGATCTGGAAGGCCATCCGCGACATCAGCACCCCGCTGACGCAGCTGATGGGCGCGGCGGAACAGCTCGGCGCCGGCGACCTGCGGATCCACCTGAACGGGAACATGACGCAGGAGTTCGCCTCGCTGGCGGGTGCCTTCAACGGCATGGCGGCGCAGCTCCGCAACATCGTGTCGGAGACGGTGACCACCTCGGAGCGGATCTCGGTGTTCGCCTCGGACCTGTCCAGCATCAGCGAGGAGGTAGCGGCTTCCAGCAGCGAGGTGGCGAGCGCGATGGTGGGGATCGCCAGCGGGGCCGAGACCCAGACGCACGGCCTGCAGACCACGATGGAGGCGCTGGAGCAGATGCGCCGGCGCACGCAGGAGATCGCGAGCGCATCGCAGAGTGTGACCGAGCTGGGCGAGCAGATCTCCTCGGTGGCGGCGGGGAGCCGGGGGCAGGTGTCCACCGCGCTGCGGCTCCTCCTGGAGGTGCGCGAGGTGGTGCAGGAGTCGGCGCACCAGGTGAGGGACCTGAAGGAGTCGTCCATCCAGATCGACCGCTTCGTGGAGACGATCACCGGGATCGCGCGCCAGACCAACCTGCTGGCGCTGAACGCGGCGATCGAGGCGGCGCGCGCCGGGGAGCACGGCCGGGGCTTCGCGGTGGTGGCCGAGGAGGTCCGCAAGCTGGCGGAGGGCTCCGCCCGCGCCGCGCAGGAGGTGGCCCAGAACGTGAGCGCCATCCGCACCCGGATCGAGGGGGTGGCGGGGACCATGGAGCAGGGGACGGGGAAGGTGGCGGGGGTGGAGGAGGTCTCCAAGGGGGCGGACGTCGCGCTGGAGCAGATCATCACGGCGGTGGAGGGGGTGCGCCTGGCCGCCGACCGGGTGGCGGAGGCGGTGTCCCGCAACCAGGAGGCGATGCAGGAGGTGGAGAAGGCGATGGCGGAGGTGTCGGGGACGTCGGAGTCGCACGCAGCGAGCGCCGAGGAGGTGTCGGCCGCGGCGGAGGAGCAGTCCGCCGCCACGCAGGAGATGTCCGCCTCCAGCGCCGAGCTGCTACACGCCGCCGAGCGGATGCGCGAGCTGGTGAGCGGGTTCCATACCTGAGCCTCCTGCCCGGCCGGGGCAAAGACGAGGCGCCTCCGGGGTTTCCCGGGGGCGCCTCGCTCGTCTGGCCACCTCTGTCGTGGGGCGGTTCCGGTGCGCTACCCCGCCGCCATCTCGGGCGCCAGCTCGGTCTCGTGGATCTCCACCCCCCGCTGCCGGAGCGCCTCGATGTACTCCGCGGCCGGGACCGCCTCGTCCGGGGTCCAGACGCCCGGCCGGACCTTCCCCTGCACCTGGAGCACCCCGGTGATCGCCAGCGAGTACCCGGTGGTCCGCATCATCGCGGTGATCCCCGTCTCCGGGTCGAACCGGTCGAGCAGGTCCCAGCGCAGCAGGGTCTCCCGGCCGTCCTTCTCCCCCTCCACCTCCACCCGCATCGCCACCAGGTCGGGGCTGGCGCGGTAGTCCCTCCTGAGCCGCGGGCCCACGACGGCGATGAACACGTCGCGCGGCACCACCCGGGTCCCCTTCACGTCCACCGGCTCCAGATCCAGGAGACCCAGGTCGCGGATGGTCTCCATGGCCTTGGCGTGCCCCGGGTAGCGGAGCGTCTTGTACTCCATGGTGGGGATCTTCCCCTCGTACCGCTGCGCCATGGTGGAGAGGCCGCCCGCGGTGTGGAAGGCTTCCAGCGTCCCGGTGCCGGGGAAGTCCAGCTCCTCGACCTCGGAGAGCGCCTTCACCTGCACCGGCTTCCCGTCGCGCAGCACCCACGACAGGGTGGTGTAGTAGTCGAGGACTCCCTCCAGCGAGTACACGATCTGGTAGTTCAGCGGGGGCTCCGGGTTCTGCGGGAGACCGCCGACCTTGATGCGCACGGCGCGGACGTTCTCCAGCCGGCGGATCCCGTACTCGGCGAGGATGTTGACCATCCCCGGGGCGAGGCCGCAGTCCGGGACGACGCTCACTCCCCGGCCGACGGCCCGCTCCTGGATCTGCTTCTGCTGGAGCACGATGTCGGTGTTCCCGCCCAGGTCGCAGAAGTTCGAGCCCGCGTCGACGGCGGCCACGGCCATCCCCTGGTTGAAGTAGTACGGGAGGGCGCTCATGGTGGCGGCTACGCCGTCCATGACCCGGCGCACGGCGGCGCGGTCGTTGGCGTTCACCCGCTCCAGGGCCAGGCGGCCGCCGATGTGGGGCCGCAGGAAGTCGGGGACGTTGTCGACGTTGATGTCGGCCAGGACCACGTCGTGATCGGTGTGCGCGAGCAGGTCGTAGGCACACGCCGATCCCTGCAGCCCCGCTCCGAGCACCAGCATCCGCATCGTCTCGCTCCTTCTCTGGAATGGCTCCGGGTCCCCGCGGCGCCGGGTGGATCCGCCACGGGTGTCGGCGGCCGGCAGCGGCCGCGCGGGCGGGAAGATACGCGGCCGGGAGGCGGAGCGCAAAGCGGCGCGGGAGGCGCTCCCGGACCATGCAACGGGGCGGCCGGAAGGGAGCGTGGGGCGGATGCTCCGGGCCCCTTTTCCGTTACGGAATCGGCACTATATTAGCGAGATTCTCGTGCAGCGCGCCCACGTGCAGGAACATGCTTTCCCGCATTCCCCAACCGGAGAGAGGAGACAGAGCTTGGCGAAGGAAGCGATCGAGATGCAGGGCACCGTCACCGAGGTGCTCCCCGACACCAACTTCCGGGTGGAGCTGGAGAACGGGCACAAGGTGCTGGCGTACATCTCCGGGCGGATGCGCAAGAACTACATCCGCATCCTGGAGGGGGACCGGGTGACCGTGGAGCTCTCCCCGTACGACCTGAGCCGCGGCCGGATCACGTATCGCTTCAAGTAAGCTCTCCCTCGTTCTAAGGGCGTCCACTCCCGCCGGGCGCCCCGTGTCTTCGGTTACATCTCCGCTCCCGCCACGCTGACCTCACCGTGGCCTGGTCCGCTGCACGCCAGCCAGGCGCTGCGGACGACCGGTCACGTTCATGCCCGCCGGTTTTCCTTTCAGGACGGCGCCGGTATAATGCGGAGGCGATCGTGAGCCGTCATTTCATCAGCAATCGCTCTCATTATTCCCACACCCGCCGCGTTCTCCGTGAAGAAGGACTTCTTCGTCAGCTACAACAAGGCGGACCGGGGCTGGGCCGAGTGGATCGCCTGGCAACTGGAGGAGGCCGGGTACAGCACAGTCATCCAGGCGTGGGACTTCGGGGCGGCCCGGAACTTCGTGCTGGCGATGCAGGAGGCCGCATCGAACGCCGAGCGGACCATCGCCGTGCTCTCCCCCGACTACCTGGCGTCGCGCTTCACCGCCCCGGAATGGGCGGCCGCGTTCGCGCGCGACCCCACCGGCAAGAAGGGGCTGCTGGTACCGGTCCGCGTGCGTGAGAGCGACCCCAAGGGACTGTTGCCGCAGATCGTCTACATCGATCTGGTTGGAATCACGGACGCGAACGCGGCGAAGGAAAAGCTCGTCCGTGAGATCGTGCCTGGACGGAGGAAGCCCGCGACCGAGCCTCCGTTCCCGCCGGGAGGAGAGTCCTCCGAGCCACCGGCGTTCCCAGGATCGTCCGCTCCGACCCGGAAGAGGCATCGCCCCCTCGCTCCGCCCAGGGAGGGCTACCTCTTCGTGAGCGTCCCGCCCATGCCGGACAACTTCGTCGGGCGGGACACGCTTTTGACGGACATGATCGTCCGTCTCACCAGCGGCGAAAAC
>DATAAL010000113.1:0-1709 GCA_036260145.1 Longimicrobiaceae bacterium
CACGGATCTTCACCTGCTCGTCCACCCGCCCGATGAACTCCAGCCGCCCGTCCGCCCTCCACCTCATCCTGTCTCCCGTCCGGTACATCCGCGCCCCCGCCTCCGCCGCGAACGGGTCGGGCACGAAGCGCTCCGCCGTCAGCTCCGGCCGCTCCAGGTACCCCCGCACCACCCCCGCACCGCCCACGTACGCCTCCCCGCCCACGCCCAGCGGCACCGGCTCCAGCCTGGCGTCCAGGATGTAGACGCGCGCGTTCCCGATCGGCCTGCCCACCGTGACCGTCTGCGCCTCCTCCGCCACGTGCTCCACCTGCTCGTACGTGCACCAGGCGGTCGTCTCCGTGGGGCCGTAGACGTGCAGCAGGCGCCGCGGCTTCCCCGAGCGCAGCAGCCGCCGCACGCTCTCGGCGTCGACCGCCTGCCCCCCGAAGAGCACCTCGCGAACGCTCGCGAACACGTCCGCCTGCTCCCGCGTGTGCTGGTTCAGCAGCGCCGTCGTCTGGTAGAGCGTCGTGACGCGCTCCTCGCGCAGCACCTGGCGCAGCGCCGGCGCGGAGAGCAGCACGTCCCGGGAGATGCCCACCAGCGTCGCGCCGTTGAGGAGGGCGCCCCAGGCCTCGAAGGTCAGCGCGTCGAAGCTGGCGTTCGAGGCCTGCGCCACGCGGTCGCCCGGGCGCAGCTGCACGTAGTCCGTCTCGCAGACCAGCTGCACCACCTCGGCGTGGCCCACCATGACGCCCTTGGGGCGCCCCGTGCTCCCGCTGGTGTAGACGATGTACGCCAGGTTCTGCGGAGCGGCCCCGCTGCGCGGCGGGCTCTCCGGCTGCGATGACAGGGCTTCGGCCACCTCGTCCAGGTGCACCACGCGCAGGGCGCTTCTCGCAGGTGCCGCGTACTGGCCGCTCCGGCTCAGCAGCACCTCGGCCGCGCTGTCGGCGAGCATCAGCGCCAGGCGCTCGGCGGGATAGGTGGGGTCCAGGGGGACGTAGGCACCCCCGGCTTTCAGCACGGCGAGGAGGGAGATGATCAGCTCCGGACCGCGCTCCAGGAGCACGCCGACGCGGCTCTCCGGGCCCACCCCCAGGCCGCGCAGGTGGTGCGCGAGGCGGTTGGCCCGCGCGTCCAGCTCCGCGTAGCTCAGCTCCACGCCCTCCCAGACCAGCGCCGCCGCCCCGGGCCGCTGGCGCACCTGCGCCTCGAAGAGCTCGTGGATGCAGACCCCCCGCGGGTACGCACGCTCCGTCCGATTCCACTCCTCCACCACCCGCCGGCGCTCCTCCGCCGGCAGCACCTCGATGCGCTCCAGCGGCCTATCCGGCGCCACCTCCAGTGCCTCGACCAGCCCCTCCAGCGCCCGGTTCATCAGCGCGCATACCCGCTCCGCTCCGACCGCGCCCTGCACCTGCACCGTCAGGACGAACCCATCTCCCACGTCGTCCACCGAGAGGGTGAGCGGGTAGTTCGACCGCTCCACCACGCGGACCCCCCGGCCGGCTCCACGGGACGCCGGCTGCTTCCCTCCCCGCACGCTGTGCCGGTAGTTGAGGAGCGCGGAGAAGAGCGGCGCCGGCGCCTGCACCCCGCTGCACTGCTGCGCCAGCGCCAGCGGCGCGTGCTCGTGCCGCAGCAGGTCGTTCATCTGCGCGTGCACGGCCCGCACGCTCGCCTCCACCCCCGCGCCGCCGACCGCGATCCGCACCGGGAGCGTG
>DATAAL010000114.1:0-12554 GCA_036260145.1 Longimicrobiaceae bacterium
GGGTGCGCCTGGACGACGTCTGCGGGGAGGGCGAGGCGCACCCGGACCGCTCCGCCGCCTACCGCGGCGGACCGCTCCGCGCCCGCACCGTCCGTCACGATCACCGGGGGACGCGCGTCCGCCACGATCCACCCCAGCCGCTCGGCGGGGTAGTCCGGGTCCAGGGGGAGGTACGCCCCGCCCGCCGCCAGGATCCCCAGCGCCCCCACCACCCGTTCCGCCCCGCCCCCCGCGCAGAGCCCCACCGGGACCTCGGGACCGACGCCCAGCCCGCGCAGGCGAGCGGCGAGGCGCCCGGCGCGCCGCTCCAGCTCCGCGTAGGTGAGGGGTCCGCCTTCGCAGAGGAGCGCCACGGCCTCCGGCGTCCGCCGCGCGTGCTCCGCGAAGCGCTCGTGCACCGGGATCCCGGGCTCCACCGGGGGCGCGGTGTCGTTCCAGGCGTGCAGCACCCGCTCCCGCTCCGCTCCTGTCAGCAGCCCCAGCTCCGAGATCCGCCGCTCCGGCCCCGCCGCCATCCCCTCCAGGAGGACCCCGAAGTGCTCCATCATCCGCTCCGCCGTCGCCGCGTCGAAGAGCTCGGTGCGGTACACCAGGCCGCCGAAGAGCTCCTCCCCCTCCTCCATCAGCGACAGCCCCAGGTCGAACTGGGTGTCGGTGGTGGTCCGCGTCAGGGCGTCCGTCCCCACCTCCACCTCCCCCAGCCGGAGCGCCCTCCGCTCCGTGTTCTGCAGGGTGAAGAGCACCTGGAAAAGCGGGGTGTGCCCGAGCCGCCGCTCCGGCTTCAGCTCCTCCACGATCCGCTCGAATGGGACTTCCTGGTGCTGCTGCGCGCCGAAGACGGCCTCCCGCGCACGGCCCAGCAGCGCCCTCACCGTCGGGTCGCCGGAGAGGTCGAGGCGGATCACCAGCGTGTTGAGGAAGAGACCGATCAGCCCCTCCACCTCCGTCCGGTTCCGCCCTGCCACCGGGGTGCCGACGCTCACGTCCTCCACCCCGGCGTAGCAGGCGAGCAGGCGCTGCCACCCCGCCAGGAGGAGCATGAAGAGCGTGGCCTCCTCCGCGCGGGCGAGCGCGCGCAGTCCCCGCACCGTCCCCGGAGCCACCCGGAGGGAGGCCGTCGCCCCCCGTGGACCCGGTGCGGCCCCCCGGGGGCGGTCCGTGGGGAGCTCCAGCGTCGGTGGGGCCCCCGCCAGCCGCTCCCGCCACCACTCCACCTCCCGCTGGAGCGTCTCCCCGGAGAGGAAGTTGCGCTGCCACACGGCGAAGTCCCCGTACTGCACCGGCAGCTCCGGGAGCGGGGAGGGCCTCCCCTCCGAGAGCGCCCCGTACAGCTCCGAGACCTCCCTGACCAGCACCCCCACGCTCCACCCGTCGGAGACGATGTGGTGCATGGCGAAGAGGAGCCCCCACTCCCCCGCCCCCACCCCCACCAGGGTGCAGCGGAAGAGCGGCCCGCCGCGGAGGTCGAAGGGACGCACCCCTTCCTGGTCCACCAGCCGCCGCAGCTCCCCCTCGCGCGCGGCGGTGGGGAGCCCCCCCAGCTCCACCCGGGAGAGCGCGACCGGCTCCGGGGGGCAGATCACCTGCACCGGCTCCCCGTCCAGCACCCCGAACCCGGTGCGCAGCGTTTCGTGGCGTCGCACCACCTCGGCCAGGCTGGCCTCCAGGACGCCCGGGACCAGGCGCCCCCGCAGCCGCAGTCCGATGAAGATGGTGGCGGCGCCGTTCCCCGGGTCGAGCTGGTGGAGGAACCAGAGGCGCCGCTGCGCGAAGGAGAGGGGGAGCGCCCCGTCCCGGGGGACGGGGTGGATCTCCCGGGGGTCCTGCCGGGCGGCGGCCTTCTCCTGCAGGATCTTCTGCAGGAGGAGGCGCCGCTCGGGGGAGAGCTGAGCGAGGCGGTCCAGCACGTCAGTCGTCCCGGGTGAGGGTGGGGAGCGGGGGGGCGGGGGTCACCCCTCCCGCAGGAGGCGCAGCACCTCCTCCTCCGACAGCTCCGACAGCCGCTCCAGCTCCGCGGCCAGGTCCGTCTCGTCCACCCCCTCCACTGCCGGCTGGTGCTCCTCCAGCCGCCCGGCCAGCCCGGCCACCGTGGGTGCCTCGAAGAGCGTGCGGAGCATCATCTCCACCCCGAACTGCCGGCGCACCCGGGAGACCACCCGCGTCGCCAGGAGGGAGTGCCCGCCCAGGGCGAAGAAGTCGTCGTGCGCTCCCACCCGCTCCATCCCCAGCACCTCGGCGAAGATCTCCGCCATGATCTCCTCCAGCGGGGTGCGTGGGGCCACGTACTCCCGGGCCGCCCCGTCCCCTTCGTGCGCGGGGAGCGCCCGCCGGTCCAGCTTCCCGCTGGGGGTGAGCGGGAGGGCCTCCAGCGCCACCACGAAGGCCGGGACCACGGGCTCCGGGAGTCGCTCCCGCAGCCACCCCCGCAGCTCCGCGGCGGTCGCCTCCGCCCCCTCCGCGGCCACGACATAGGCCACGATCCGCCGCTCCCCGGCGTCCTCCTGCACCCCGGCCGCCGCGTCGCGCACCGCGGGGTGACCGCGCAGCACGGCCTCGATCTCCCCCAGCTCCACCCGGAAGCCGCGCACCTTGACCTGGTGGTCGGTGCGCCCCAGGTACTCCAGCTCCCCGGCGGCGGTCCAGCGGACCCGGTCCATCACCCGGTACATCCGGCTCCCGGCGGGACCGAAGGGGCTGGGGAGGAAGCGCTCGGCGGTCAGCTCCGGGCGCTCCAGGTAGCCGCGCGCCAGGCCGTCGCCCGCCAGGTACAGCTCCCCGGCCACCCCGACCGGGACCGGCTCCAGCCGCGCGTCCAGCACGTACGCCCGCGTGTTCGCCACCGGGCGGCCGATCGTCACCCGGTCAGCGCCGCGCGGCACCACGCTCGCGGTGGAGTAGGTGGTGTCCTCGGTGGGGCCGTACAGGTTGCGTATGGTATCCACGTGCCCCAGGGCGTAGAGCCCCCGCGCCAGCTCCGCCGGGAGCGCCTCCCCGCCCAGGTTCAATGCTCGTACGCTCCGCGGGATCCCGCCGCCGCGCAGCAGCTCCGCGGCGGCGGTGGGGACCATGGCCGCCAGCCGGACCTCGGTCCCCTCCGGGAGCGCCGCCAGCTCCAGGGCGTTCTCCACCAGGACCAGGGTGCCGCCCCAGCAGAGGGTGCCGAAGATCTCCGCCACCGAGACGTCGAAGTTGATCGAGGTGGAGCCGAGCGAGGCCGCCCGCTCCTCCGCCGGGACGGTCTCCCGCAGCCAGTGCAGAAGGACGGCGGTGCTCCGGTGCCGGATCATCGTCCCCTTGGGGGTGCCGGTGGAGCCGGAGGTGTAGATCACGTGCGACAGGTTCTCAGGCATCACCCCGCTCTCCGGGGCGGTGTCGGGGGCGGCGGCGATCCGCTCCCGCTCCGCGTCCAGCGGGACCACGCAGGTCGCCCCGGCCGGGAGCCGCTCCGCCAGGTGCGAGTGGGTCAGGACCACCGGGGCCACCGCGTCCGCCACCATGAAGGCCAGCCGCTCCGCGGGGTACGCCGGGTCGAGCGGGAGGTACGCCCCGCCGGCCTTGAGGACCCCCAGGAGCGCCGCCGGCAGATCCAGGGTGCGCTCCAGGCAGACGCCCACTCGCGTCTCCGGCCCCACCCCCAGCCCCCGCAGGTGGTGGGCGATGCGGTTCGCCTCCCGGTCCAGCTCGGCGTAGGTCAGCGTCCGGCCGCGGAACGCCACCGCCACGGCGTCCGGGGTGCGGGCCGCCTGGGCCGCGAAGAGCGCGTGGACGCAGAGCTCCCCCGGGCACTCCCGGGCGGTCCGGTTCCACCCGTCCAGGACGCGGCTCCGCTCCTCCTCCGACAGCAGCGGCACCCCGCCCAGACGCCCCTCGGGACGGGCCGCGAGCCCCTCCAGCAGGGCGACCAGGTGCCCCAGCATCCGCTCCACCGCCTCAGCGTCGAAGCGGTCGCGGGCGTAGGCGGCCCTCAGGTGGAGGGAGCGGTCGGGGCCGACCACCCCGGAGGTGAGGGTCATCGGGTAGTCGGTCTGCTCCACCCCGCCCACCGTCTCCACCTCGAAGGGGCGCTCCGGGCCCCCGCCCAGCGCGTCCTCCACCGGGTAGTTCTCGAACACCAGGATACTCTCGAAGAGCGGCGCGCCCCGCACCTCGCTCCACTGCTGGATCCGGGTGAGCGGGGCGTACTCGAACTCCCGCATCCGGGCCTGCCGGTCCTGCAGCTCGCGGAGCCACTCCAGCACGGGAGCGTCCGCCGGCGTCCGCACCCGCACCGGGAGGGTGTTGATGAACAGTCCCACCATCCCCTCCACCCCCTCCACCTCCGCCGGGCGCCCGGACACGGTGGAGCCGAAGACCACGTCCTCCTCCCCGGCGTAGCGGGCCAGGAGGAGCGCCCACGCCCCCTGCAGCAGGGTGTTCACGGTCAGCCCCTGGCGCCGCGCCGCCTCCTGGACCTCCCGGGAGGACCCAGCGGGGAGGTACACGTCGCGCTCGGCGAAGCCCCGCTCGTGCCCCGTCCGCCCGGCCCGCTCCAGCCCCAGCGGGGTGGGGGCGGTGAACCCGGCCATCGATTCGCGCCAGAAGCGCTCCGCCGCCCCCATCTCCTGCCGGCCCAGCCAGGCGATGTAGTCCCGGTACGCCCGGATCGGCTCCAGCGCCGCCTCGCGCCCCTCGCAGGCGGCGTCGTACAGCGCCACCACGTCCCGGAAGACCAGCGGGAGGCTCCACCCGTCCAGGAGGAGGTGGTGGTGCGTCCAGACCAGCCGCCGCCGGGTCTCCGCCAGGCGGAAGAGGGCGATCCGCATCAGCGGCGGGCAGGCCGGGTCGAAGCCGGCCGCCCGGTCCGCGGCCAGGTACGCCTCCAGCCGCGCCTCCTGGTCTGCCCGCGACAGGCCGCGCCAGTCCTCCCGGCGCACCGCCATCCCGGCCTCGCGCCGCACCACCTGGAAGGGACGGTCCGCCCCGTCCCAGGCGAAGCCGGTGCGCATCACGGCGTGCCGCCGCACCGCGCCGCGCCAGGCGCGCTCCAGCGCCTCCTCGTCCAGCTCCCCGACCAGGTCGTAGGAGAACTGCCCCACGTAGGCGCCGCCCTCCGGCGCCAGCAGAGTGTGGAAGAGCATCCCCTCCTGCATGGGAGTCAGCGGGTACACGTCCTCGATCCCCCGCTCGCTCCCCAGCAGCGCGTCCAGCTCCGCCTGCCCCAGCCCCGCCAGCGGGAAGTCGCTGGGGGTGTACCCGCCCGCCCCGGCGGAGGTACAGTGGGCGATCAGCGCTCGCAGCTCCGCCGCGAGCGCTTCGGCCAGCCGCCGCACCGTGTCCTCCCGGTGCCGGGCGGTGGAGTAGCCGAGGTGCAGGTGCAGGCGGGGGCCGCCCTCCCCCTCCTCCACCACCCCGTTGACCTCCAGGAGGTTGGGGCGCTCGCCGCGCGGGGAGCGGACGGGACCGGGATCCTCGCCGGCCAGCTGGAAGAACGACTCGCTGGAGAAGGTTCCGCCGAGCTGCCCCAGGTAGTTGAAGGAGATCTCCGCGCGGGGGAGGGCGGCCAGCCGCTCCCGCGCCGCGCCGCCCCCCAGGTAGCGCAGGAGCCCGTAGCCGATCCCGTGGGCGGGGAGGGCACGGAGCTGCTCCTTGACCGCCTTGAGCGTCGCCCCCTCCTCCTCCACCCCGCGCAGGTCCAGGAGGACCGGGAAGGCGGTGGTGAACCACCCCACGCTGCGGGACAGGTCGACCCCCTCCACGATCTCCTCCCGCCCGTGCCCCTCCAGCTCCACCAGCAGGCGCTCCTCCCCCGTCCAGCGGGTCCAGGCGCGGGCCAGCGCGCAGAGCAGCACGTCGTTGATCTGCGTCCGGTACGCCGCGGTCACCTCCTGCAGCAGCGCCCGGGTCTCCTCCTCGTCCAGGGAGACGGCCACGACCTGCGCCGACTCCTCGGTGTTCGGGCCGTCCCCATCGACGGGGACGCGGGCGACCCCCTCGCGGGCCGGGTCGCTCCAGAACGCCAGCTCCGCGTCCAGCGCCCCGGAGCGGAGGTGCTCCTCCAGCCGGTGCGCCCACTCCCGGAACGAGGTGGTCTTGGGCGGGAGGACCACCTCCTCGCCACGCCGGAGCTGCTCGTACGCCGTCTGGAGGTCCTCCAGGAGGATGCGCCAGGAGGCGCCGTCCACCCCCAGGTGGTGGGCCACCAGGAGGAGGCGCCCCGGCCGGTCCGCGCCCGGGTCGAAGTACGCCGCCCGGAAGAGCGGGCCCTCCACCAGGCTCAGCGAGCGCTGCAGCTCCGCGCAGCGCCGCTCGATCGCCGTGGCCCACCCGGCCTCGGGGACTCCGGACAGGTCGATCCGCTCCGCGGCCGCCTCCCCCTCCGTCCCGGCGTTGCGCTGCGTCCAGCGCCCGTCCGCCCCCCGCGCGAAGCGGAGGCGCAGGGCGTCGTGGTGTGCCAGGAGGGCCCGGACCGCCCCCTCCAGTGCCGCGGGCTGCAGCGGCTCGCGCGGGGTCAGGAGGAGTGGCATGTTCCAGTGGTCCCGCTCCGGGAGGTCGCACTCGAAGAACCAGTGCTGGATGGGGGTCAGCGGGAGCTCGCCCGTGACCGTCCCCTGCTCGGCCCGGCTCTCCGCCGCGCGCTCCGCCAGCGGGGCCAGCTCGGCGATGGTAGGATGCTCGAAGAAGTACCGCGGCTTGAGCTGCACCCCGGCGCGGTGCGCCCGGGCCACCACCTGGATGCTCAGGATGGAGTCGCCGCCCAGCTCGAAGAAGTTGTCGTGCACCCCCACCCGCTCCACCCGCAGCACCTCGGCCCAGGTCTGCGCCAGCGTCGCCTCCACGGGGGTGCGCGGGGCTATGTACCCCCTCCGCTCCCCGCCCCGCTCCGGTGCGGGAAGGGCGTTGCGGTCGATCTTCCCGGTGGGGGTCAGGGGGAAGGCGTCGAGCGCGACGAAGGCGCTCGGCACCATGTACTCCGGGAGGGAGGCCCGGATGTGCTCCCGCAGCTCCGCCGCCCCCGGCACCCGGGCTCCGGCGGGGGGAACCAGGTAGGCGGCCAGGCGCCGGTCACCCGGCTCGTCCTCGCGCACCATCACCACCACGCTGTCCACCGCGGGGTGGCGGAGGAGGACGTTTTCGATCTCCCCCGGCTCGATCCGGTACCCACGGACCTTGACCTGGTGGTCCGTCCGCCCCTGGAACTCCAGGCTCCCGTCGGCCAGCCAGCGGACCCGGTCCCCGGTGCGGTACAGCCTCGCCCCCGGCTCGCCGGAGAAGGAGTCGGGGACGAACTTCTCCGCCGTGAGCTCCGGCCGCCCCCCGTACCCCCGGGTCACCCCCGCCCCACCCAGGTACAGCTCCCCGGGGACGCCGATGGGGACCAGGCGCCCCGGCTCGTCGCAGACGTACACCCGGGCGTTGGCGATCGGGGCCCCGATCCCGTGCCGCGACACGGCGCCGGGGTCCTCGACGCGCTGGGCGGTGCACAGGATCGTCCCCTCCGTGGGACCGTACAGCACCCAGAGCTCGGCCTCGGGGAAGGCGGCCCGGATCTCCGGCCAGAGGTCGGCGGGGACCACGTCGCCGCCCACAAAGGCGCGCCGCACCCCGGGGAGGGGCCGGCCGGAGGCCGCCACCGCGCGCGCGATCTGCCGCATCAGCGCGGGGACGGCGTGCAGCAGGGCGGCGTCGCGGAGCTCCCCGACCAGCGCCTCCATGTCGGTGATCCGCTCCGCCGGGATCATCCGCACCGCCCCGCCGCAGAGGAGCGGGAGGAGCGCCTCGAAGAGCCAGATGTCGAAGGCGTAGGAGGCCAGCGAGGGGAGGGTGTCCCCGGGGCGCACCCCGAACGCCTCGCGGCAGGCGAGCAGGGTGTTCAGCAGGTTGCCGTGCTCCACCCGCACCCCCTTGGGGTGGCCGGTGGAGCCGGAGGTGTAGATCACGTACGCCAGCGTCTCCCCGTGGGTGGGATCCTCCAGGGGGGCGTCGCTCTCCCCGGCCACGGCGGGCCAGTCGCGGTCCAGGCACACCGTCTCCGCGGCGTGCGCGGGGAGGCGGTCCAGGAGCCGCTCCTGGGTGAGGAGGACGGGGACCGCCGCGTCCTCCACCAGGTACGCCAGCCGGTCCTCCGGGTACGAGGGGTCGAGGGGGACGAAGGCCCCGCCCGCCCGCAGGATCCCCAGGAGCGCCACCAGCATCTCCGGGGAGCGCTCCAGGCACACCCCCACCGGGGTCTCCGGCCCCACGCCGCGGGCGCGGAGGGCGCGGGCCAGACGGCGGGTGCGCTGGTCCAGCTCGGCGTAGGTGAGGCACTCCCCGGCGAAGAGCACCGCGGCCGCCCCGGGGGTGCGCGCCGCCTGCGCCTCGAAGAGCCGGTGGACGCGGCAGTCGGTGGGGTACTCCACCCCGGTGGCGTTCCAGGCGCGCAGCCGCTCCCGCTCCGCGCCGGAGAGCGTCTGGATCTCGGAGATGCGCACCCCGGGGTCCTCCGCCACCTGCTCCAGCATGTGCAGGTATCCCTCCCACAGGCGGACGACGGTGCTCTCGTCGAACAGGTCGGAGTTGTACTCCAGCACCCCGGCGACGTGGTCCAGGTTGTCCTTGAGGAGGTAGGTCAGGTCGAACTTGGTGGTCCCGGTGTCCACCAGCCCGGTGTTCCTCCAGGGGACCTGGGTCAGCCCGGCGTCCCGGTCCTCCGCCTGGGAGAACAGGTTCAGCGCCGGGCGCTCCAGCCCGAACATCACCTGGAGGAGCGGGTTGCGGCTCAGGTCACGCTCCAGGTGCAGGCTCTCCAGGAGCTTCTCCAGGGGGAGGTCGGCGTGGGCGTACGCCTCCAGGGACATCTCCCGGACCTGCCGGAAGAGCTCCACGAAGGTGGCGTCCCCCCGCAGGCGGGAGCGCAGCGCCAGGGTGTTGATGAAGAAGCCGACCAGCGGCTCCGTCTCCGGCCGCTGGCGGTTGGCCTCCACGGTGCCGACGACCAGGTCCTCCTGCCCGGTGTGGCGGAAGAGCTGGGCCTTGTACACCGAGAGCATCAGGATGAAGAGGGTGATCCCCTCCCGCTGGGAGACCGCCTCCAGCCGGGTCTTCAGCTCCGGAGCGACGTACGGTTTGTACAGCCCCCCGCGGTAGCTGCGGAAGGGGGGGCGGGGGCGGTCGGTGGGGAGCTCCAGCACGGTGGGCGCGTCCGCCAGCTTCTCCCGCCAGTGGGCCACCTGCCGCTCCAGCCGCTCCCGGGAGAGCCACTCCCGCTGCCAGACCGCGTAGTCCCCGTACTGGACGGGAAGCTCGGGGAAGGGGGAGGGCTCGCCGAAGAGCAGGGCGTCGTAGAGCACCCGCCACTCGTGGAAGAAGATCACCCCGGACCACCCGTCCATGGCGATGTGGTGGAAGGTCACCACCAGGATCTGGTCCTCGTCCCCCACCCGGATCAGGAGCGCCCGCACCATCGGGGGGCGGCGGAGGTCGAAGGGGACCATGGACTCGGCGTGGGCCATGTGCAGCGCCTCGCGCTCCCGCTCCCCCTCCGGGAGCCGGCGCAGGTCGGCGATCCGGAGCGTGGCGACGGCATCGGAGTGGACCACCTGCGCCGGCTGGCCGTCGACGGTCTCGTACCCGGTGCGCAGCACCTCGTGGCGGCGGACCACCTCCCGCAGCGCCCGGTCGGCGGCGCCCAGCTCCAGCCGTCCGACGAAGCGCTGCCCGGCGGAGACGTTGTAGAAGGGGCTCCCCGGCTCCAGCTGGTCCAGCACCCAGAGCCGCTCCTGCTGGTAGGAGAGCGGGAGGGGGCGGCTCCGGTCGACCCGGGGGATGGGCGGGATCACCTCCGTGGCCCCCGCGGCGCGCAGCGCCTCCACCTGCTCCGCCAGCCCCGCCACGGTGGGGTGCTCGAAGAGGGCGTGCAGCGAGAGCTCCACCTGGAAGTGGTCGCGCACCCGGGAGATGATCTGGGTGGCGTACAGCGAGTGGCCGCCCAGGGCGAAGAAGTCGTCGTGCACCCCCACCTGGTCGATCTCCAGCATCTCCTGCCACACCTCGGCGATCCGCGCCTCCGTCCCGGTACCCGGGGCCACATAGGGGTTGGAGAGCGCCGGGCGAGCGTGGTGCTTCGCCCCGACGACGGACGCGGGGCGGAGAGGCCGCGGCTCCCCCGCCGCGCGGCGCCCCCCGGGGCGCCGAGCGCCGGCGCGCACCTCCGGCTCCGCCGGCGCGGCCAGGACGCGCTCCACCGCGTCCAGCCACTCGTCCACCGCCCGCTCCCGCTCCGCCGCGCCCGCCAGCCAGGGGGCCTCCACCGGCTGCCAGCGATCCCAGGTCACCGCGGTCCAGGGGGTGGGGTGCTCCCCCCCGTACCGGCGCGCGAACGCGGCGGCCAGGTGCGCCGCGGCCAGCGCCCCCGTGCGCTCCGTCCCCCCGGCGGGGATCCAGCTCTGCACCAGGCAGAAGTCCAGCGGGAGCCCCTCCAGCGCCGCCTCCAGCCCGGAGAGCCGCTCGGCGAGGCGGCGGAAGTGCGCCTCC
The DNA here is from genome assembly GCA_036260145.1 of Longimicrobiaceae bacterium. Taxonomy (GTDB): domain Bacteria; phylum Gemmatimonadota; class Gemmatimonadetes; order Longimicrobiales; family Longimicrobiaceae; genus JAFAYN01. The sequence goes on from DATAAL010000114.1 coordinate 10,492, forward strand.
GCCCCCGAGGGGTCCACCCCTCCCACTGGCTCCAGCGGCTGGGTGTAGAAGGCGCCGTGGAGGGCGCCGAAGCGCTCCCGCGCCCGCTCCAGCGCTGCGGCGGTCGCGGCAGGGTCGGCCGGGTCGGCGGCCACGATCACCACCTCGGTGTGGGCCTCCAGGGCGCGCACCGCGCGCAGCACCGGGGCGTGGGGGCCCTCCTCCCTGGGAGCGGCCAGGTACGCGTCCCACCCCTCGCGGGCGGGGAAGTCCATCCCCTGCAGGAGGACCAGCCGCGCCCCCCGCCTCCGGGCCAGGTGCCCTGCCAGGGCGAGCGCCGCCTCCCCCACCCGCCCCGCGAACAGGTACACCCCCCCCTCGCGGAAGGGGGAGCCCGGGCGGGCTCCGCGGCGGACCCGCTGCGGGACCCCGGTCCAGCGCCGCCACCCGCGCAGCGCCACCACGGCGTCCGCGGACCCCGAGGCCAACTCCGCCAGGAGGGGCCCGGCGAGGCGCCCGGCGTCCGGGCCGGGCTCCACCTCCACCACCCGGCACTCCACCCCCGGGAACTCCGCGGGGATCGTGGCGCAGGGACCGAGCACCAGGGCGCGGGCCGGATCGGTCGTCTCCACCCCGTCCAGGGGGTGCAGCCGGTCGGCCACCAGGTGGATCCGCGCCCCCCCGGCCCCGGCCCACTCCAGCGCGCCGGCCAGGTGCAGGAGCGAGGCGTATCCCCGCTCCCAGGCGGAGCGGAAGGACCGCTCACCGGGCTCCTCCACCCCCGTCGCGCTCCACAGATGCACCACCTCCCGGGGGAGGGAGTGCGCCGCGTGGAGCGTGGTCAGGAGGGCGCGGTAGTCGTCCGCCGCGCCGGGGCGGATCCGGTAGGCGCGCTCCCCGGGGGCGGCGAACTCCATCCCCGCCTCCACGGTGAAGACCTCCGCCCCCGCCTCCTTCAGCCGGCGGGCGAGCGCGGCGCCGAGCCCCGCCCCGTCCAGGAAGAGGAGCCAGCGGCTCCCCGCCAGCGACCCGGGGGCGGGGCGCGGCGCCGGGAGGGTCCGCCGCCACCCCGGGAGGTGGAGACGGCGCTCCGGGGCGGAGCGCCGCTCCGCGGGGCGGAGGAGCTCCACCCCGCGCTCCAGCTCGATCCAGAAGCGCTGGCGCTCGAAGGGGTAGGTGGGGAGCGGGACCCGGCGCCGCCGCTCCCCCTTCACGAACCCTGCCCAGTCCGTCGCCACCCCCGCCAGCCAGAGCTTCCCCAGCGTCTCCAGCAGGAATGCCGGGTCGGAGCGCCGGGTGTAGGCGTGCCGCAGCGAGGCGAACACCGCGCTCTCGGCCGCCCCGGCGTGCAGCGCGAAGGTCCCCAGCGTTCGCCCGGGGCCCACCTCCAGCAGCACCCGGCTGCGGTCCCGCTGCACCTCCTCCATCCCCTCCGCGAAGCGCACCGTCCGGCACAGGTGTCGTGTCCAGTACTCCGCGCTCCGGGCCTCCTCCGGGGTGATCCACCTCCCCGTGACGTTGGAGGCGAAGGGGATCTTGGGCGCCTTCAGCTCCATGGCGCGCACCCGCTCCGCCAGCCGCTCCGCCACCGGCTCCATCATCGGCGAGTGGAAGGCGTGCGAGGCCGCCAGCCGCCGGCAGGCCACCCCGCGTCCCAGGAGCTCCGCCTCCAGCGCAGCCACCGCGTCCACGGGGCCGGCCACCGTGCACAGCCCCGGCGCGTTGTGCGCCGCCAGCGCCAGCCCTTCCCGGAGCAGCGGCTCCACCCCGGCCGGATCCAGCGGGACCGCCAGCATCGCCCCGGCCGGGAGCTCCCCGATCAGGCGGGCGCGCTCGGCCACCAGCGCCAGGGCGTCCTCCAGGGAGAAGACCCCGGCCAGCGTGGCGGCGACGTACTCCCCCAGGGAGTGGCCGATCATCGCCTTGGGCTGCACCCCCCAGCGCATCCAGGTCCGCGCCAGCGCGTATTCCACCACGAAGACGGCGGGCTGCGCCAGCTCGGTGCGCCCCAGCAGGGTGTCCACCCCCCCGGCGCCGCCGCTCCCCCTTCACGAACCCTGCCCAGTCCGTCGCCACCCCCGCCA
>DATAAL010000115.1:0-11236 GCA_036260145.1 Longimicrobiaceae bacterium
CGAGCGGGGAGGGCTGGTAGCCGACGGACGGGACATCGGCACGGTGGTCTTCCCCGACGCCGAGCTCAAGGTGTTCCTGGTGTGCGCTCCGGAAGAGAGGGCGCGCCGCCGGCTCGTGGAGCAGGGCGCGGACGACCTGACCGAGGAGGCGCTGCGGGCGGAGGCGGAGCGCCTGGCCGGGCGGGACAGCATCGACTCCACGCGCGCCGTGGCGCCGCTGCGGCAGGCGGAAGACGCCGTGCTCCTGGACACCACCCGGCTGGACTTCCAGGAGCAGGTGGAGGCCATCGTCCGCCTGGCGCGCCACCGCGCCAGGGGTTGACCTTTTTTGGCGTATTGGCTAACTTTTCTTGCTTCGGCCGGGACCTGCCCGGACCATCCCTTCCACCCCCAGCCAATCGTCGCGCTGCACCGCGAGGAACACCGGCCCGACGAGACGTGAGGAGCTTTCCGTTTCATGTTCGAGAACAACCCTGCGGACCAGCTCGACACCCAGTCCGACGACTCCTTCACCGACGCCGAGGTGGCGGTCGCTGACCGCGGCGCCGGGAGCGAGCTGACCCACCGGCAGCTCGCCGAGCGGGCGCGCGCCGTGAATATCCGTGCGGATCTCTTCGACGAGGACGAGTACACCTCGGAGGAGTACGAGGAGATGCTCGCCATGTACGAGGACACCCTCTCCAACATCGAGGAGGGGGAGATTGTCAAGGCGAGGATCCTGCGCGTCACCGACAAGTCGGTGATCCTGGACCTGGGCTTCAAGAGCGAGGGCTCGGTGGCCCGCGACGAGTTCAAGGACCCGGACTCGCTCCAGGTCGGCGACGAGGTCGAGGTCTTCCTGGAGAACCTGGAGGACGAGGACGGCGTGGTCGTCCTCTCCAAGAAGAAGGCCGACTTCCTCCGCGTCTGGGAGAAGATCAAGGAGGCGTACGAGAACGAGTCCCCGGTGCAGGGGACGCTCACCCGCAAGATCAAGGGCGGCGTCACCGTCGACCTCATGGGCGTGGACGCGTTCCTCCCGGGCTCGCAGATCGCGCTGCGCCGGGTCCCGAACATCGAGGACCTGATCGGCGAGACGTACGACTTCAAGATCATCAAGCTCAACAAGCGCCGCCGCAATATCGTGGTGTCGCGCCGCGTCCTCCTGGAGGCCGACCGCGAGATCAAGCGCGAGCGCCTCAAGAAGGAGCTGGAGGTCGGGCAGGTGCGCCACGGCGTGGTCAAGAACATCACCGACTTCGGCGCATTCATCGACCTGGGCGGGATGGACGGCCTGCTGCACATCACCGACATGAGCTGGGGCCGCGTCGGGCACCCCAGCGAGGTGGTGAGCATCGGCGCGGATCTGGACGTCAAGATCCTGGACATCGACTGGGAGCGCGAGCGCCTCTCGCTGGGCCTCAAGCAGCTCCAGGAGTACCCCTGGAAGGACGTGGACAAGAAGTACCCGGTCGGCTCGCGGGTGCGCGGCAAGGTGGTCTCGATCACCAACTACGGCGCCTTCGTGGAGCTGGAGAAGGGCGTCGAGGGGCTGGTCCACATCTCCGAGATGAGCTGGACGCGCAACGTCCGCCACCCCTCCAAGATCGTGTCGCTGGGCGACGAGATCGAGGCGGTGATCCTGAAGGTGGATGTCGAGGGCGAGAAGATCTCCCTCGGGATGAAGCAGATCGAGGAGGACCCGTGGCACGCGCTCCCGCTGAAGTACCCGGTGGGAACGCGGCTGACCGGGAAGGTCCGCAACCTGACCTCCTTCGGCGCCTTCGTGGAGATCGAGCCGGGGATTGATGGGCTGGTCCACATCTCCGACATGAGCTGGACCAAGCGGATCCAGCACCCCTCCGAGGTGGTCCGCAAGGGCGACGAGGTGGAGGTGGTGATCCTGGGGGTGGACGCGGACAACAAGCGGATCTCGCTGGGCCTCAAGCAGACCCAGGACGACCCGTGGGACGACCTGGCCCGTAACTACTCGGTGGGCCAGGAGATCACCGGGAAGATCACGCGCCTGCAGGACAAGGGCGTGGCGGTGGACCTGGGGAACGACATGGAGGGCTTCGTCCCGGTGTCGCAGATCGGGGTGGCGGGGGTGCAGAACCCGGCCGACCTCTTCGCCGAGGGCGACGAGCTGGAGATGTACATCACCGAGATCGACCACGCCAACCGGCGGATCGTGATGGCGGTGAGCCGGGTGCCGAAGCTCGAGGACGGCGGCGTCCCGGCGGCTCCGGCCGCGGAGGCCGGCGAGGCTGCCGACGCTGGCGAGGAGACCGCCGCTCCGGAGGCTTCGGCCGGGGAGGCTCCCGCGGCCGAGGCGCCGACCGAGGAGACGGCTCCGGCGGAAGGCGGCGAGGAGGCGTAAGCCTTCTCTCCATCCGGCGACGGAAGGGAATGGGCGCGGGGCTTCGGCTCCGCGCCCGTTCTTTTTTTGCCACCCGTACGGGCACGCTACCCCCGTGCTACATTGCCGCCCTTCCGTGAACCCTCCACACGCGAGAATGGACGAAGCGCGATGTCGATGCGGGCAAAGCTGGAGCACCTGGAGTCGCTCCGGCGGGGAGAGTGAGAAGGCGCAAGCCGACTCTCGACCAAGCGTCGGAAAGAGCGCAGAGCTTCGGCTCCGGGCCCTTCTTCCTTGCTTCCGCTCTGTAAGCGAAATTTTTCGCTTGCGCATCTTGTCTCATCGCATGTACACTCCTTTAGGGCCGGTTAATCTCCAATCCTGTTCCGTCTACCCATGGAAGGAGGAAGACCGTGAGACAGACACCACTTCGTGCCCTAATGACCCTGACTGTCGCGGCAGGGAGCTTCACCGGGTGCACCGACACACCGACCGAATCGGGTTCCGATGCGACGCGCCTCTTCCCCGCAGCCGCGCCGCTGCTCTCAGCCGCGCCGGGAAAGGGGATTCCGGACCGGTACATCGTGGTCTTCGACGACGACGTGGCGGACGCCCCGGGGCTGGCCCAGCGGCTCGTCGCGGAGCACGGCGGCGACATCCATCACACCTACCGGCACGCACTCCGCGGCTTCGCCGCGACGCTGCCGGCGCGCTCGCTGGAGGCGGTGCGGCGCAATCCGCAGGTGAAGTACGTGGAGCAGGACGGGATCGTCACGGCGACAGTTACGCAGTATAACGCGCCGTGGGGGCTGGATCGCATCGATGGGTCGCCGGACGGCACGTACAACTACACGCGGACGGGTTCCGGCGTCCGCATCTATGTGCTGGATACGGGCATCCGCTACGACCACGTGGACTTTGGCGGCCGCGCCGTGGCGGGCTACGACGCGTACGGCGGCACTGGCGCGGACTGCCACGGCCACGGCACCCACGTGGCTGGAACCGCCGCAGGCAGCACCTACGGCGTAGCGAAGAGCGCCACGGTAATCTCCGTGCGCGTGCTGGACTGCGGCGGCTCCGGGACGTGGAGTGGTGTCGTCGCGGGCGTGGACTGGGTGACGGCGAACCACGTGAAGCCGGCGGTGGTGAACATGTCGCTGGGCGGGGGCGGCAACACCGCGCTGGACGCCGCGGTCGGCAACTCGATCAACGCGGGGGTGACGTACGCCGTCGCGGCGGCGAACGACTGGGGCGATGCCTGCTACTACGCGCCCGCGCGGGTTTCCGCAGCGCTGACGGTCGCCGCGTCCACGTCGTCCGACGAGCGGTCGTGGTTCTCCAACTACGGGCGATGCGTGGACCTGTACGCACCTGGCTCGGGCATCCTTTCGGCCTGGCACACCAGCGGCACCGCAACGAACACCCTCAACGGAACTTCGATGGCGTCGCCGCACGTGGCCGGGGTGGCCGCGCTGTACCTGCAGGCCAATCCCACGGCCGCGCCCGCCACCGTGGGGTTGGCGATCCTCAATTCGGCGTTCGCGAACAACCTGACGGGTGCCGGCGTGGGCGCGCCCAACAATCGCCTGGTGAATTCGGCGCTGACCGGCTACTCGCCGCAGTCGTGGCCCCCGCCCCCGTCCACGCCCGTCAGCGCCGACTTCGACTGCTACGCCTCCGGCCTCTACGGCTACATGGAGTGCTATGCGTCCGCGTGGGGCGGTTCGGGCACCGGGTACGAGTTCACCTGGGTCAACGCGTCAGGATCCGGGAGTATCGGTTACGTGGAGTGTCCCTACTCTCCCTGGGGCAACGCGATGGTCGACGTGTACGTGACCGCGCTGGACAGCGGCGGATCGGGGGTGACCAAGTGGAAAACGGTCGAGTGCACCTCCGGCTGGTGACGATAGGTCCGGCCGGCACCGGCGGCTGCGCGGCCGCTGAGCGCCCGGGGCGGAGAATTCCTTCGTGATGCGGATCGGCGGGCGGGACCGGCGGCGACCGGCCCCGCCCGCTCTCCGTTATCGCCACCCGTGCGAACGCGCCGCCCGCGTGCTACATTGCCGCCCTTCCGTGAACCCTTCACACGCGAGAACGGGCGAAGCGCGATGTCGATGCGGGCCAAGCTGGAGCACCTGGATTCGCTCCGCCGCGAGGCGGAGCTGGGGGGCGGGGCGAAGCGGATCCAGGCGCAGCACGAGCGGGGGAAGCTGACCGCCCGTGAGCGCCTGGACGTGCTCCTGGACGAAGGCTCCTTCGTGGAGCTGGACCGCTTCGTCGTGCATCGCGCCACCGAGTTCGGGCTCGACCGGGAGAAGTACCTGGGCGACGGGGTGGTGACGGGGTATGGCACCATCCACGGCCGCCTGGTCTACGTCTTCTCGCAGGACTTCACCGTGTTCGGCGGGTCGCTCTCGGAGACGCACGCGGCCAAGATCGTGAAGGTCATGGACCTGGCGCTCAAGAACGGCGCGCCGGTGGTGGGGCTCAACGACTCGGGCGGGGCGCGGATCCAGGAGGGGGTGGTCTCCCTCGGCGGGTACGCGGACATCTTCCTGCGCAACACCCTCGCCTCCGGCGTCATCCCGCAGATCTCCGCCGTCATGGGCCCCTGCGCGGGGGGCGCGGTGTACAGTCCGGCCATCACCGACTTCATCTATATGGTGCAGGGGACGAGCTACATGTTCGTCACCGGGCCCAACGTGGTGAAGACGGTGACGCACGAGGACGTCACCATGGAGGAGCTGGGGGGCGCGGCCACGCACGCGGCGAAGTCCGGCGTGGCGCACTTCGCGGTGAAGACCGAGGTGGAGTGCCTGCACCGCATCCGTAAGCTGTTCGAGTACATCCCGCAGAACAACGCCGAGGACCCGCCGCGCCGCCCCACCGACGACCCGTTCGACCGCGCGGACGAGGAGCTGCTGGACATCGTCCCCGACAACCCGACCAGGCCGTACGACATGCACGATGTCATCCGCCGCGTGGTGGACGACAGCGACTTCTACGAGGTGCACGCGGACTACGCGGGGAACATCCTCTGCGGGTTCGCGCACGTCGGCGGGCACTCGGTGGGGATCGTAGCCAACCAGCCGGCGGTGCTCGCGGGGGTGCTGGACATCGACGCCTCGGTGAAGGCAGCGCGCTTCGTCCGCTTCTGCGACGCCTTCAACGTCCCGCTGCTGACCTTCGAGGACGTCCCGGGCTTCCTCCCCGGGGTGACGCAGGAACACGGGGGGATCATCCGCCACGGCGCCAAGCTGCTGTACGCCTTCTGCGAGGCCACCGTCCCCAAGATCACCATCATCACCCGCAAGGCCTACGGCGGCGCGTACGACGTGATGTCGTCCAAGCACATCCGCGGCGACATCAACTACGCCTGGCCCACGGCCGAGATCGCGGTGATGGGAGCCAAGGGCGCGGTGGAGATCCTCTACCGGCGCGAGATCCAGTCCGCGGAGGATCCGGCGGCGGCGGCGGCGGCCCGGCAGCAGGAGTACGAGGAGCGCTTCGCCAACCCGTACGCCGCCGCGGCGCGCGGCTACGTGGACGACGTGATCGACCCGCGGGAGACGCGAGCCCGGGTGGTCAGCGCGCTGGACATGCTGCAGAATAAGCGGGACTCGAATCCGCCGAAGAAGCACGGGAACATCCCGTTGTAGCCACTGCGTCGAGAGTGCTTCATCTGATGCTGTGACCGTCCGCGAGCTGATCCGGCTGATCGAGCAGGACGGGTGGTATCTCGTCCGCACGCGGGGTAGTCACCGGCAGTTCCATCACCCGACCAAGAGTGGAACGGTGACCGTCGCAGGCAGACCGGGCCTCGACTTGCCTCCGTGTATTGAAGCAGGCGGGATTGAAGTAGCACAGGAGGAGGAGAGCGATGCGCTACATGGTCGTGATGGAGCGGTCGCGGAACGGGTACGGGGCCCACGTGCCCGATCTGCCAGGGTGCATTGCGGTCGGAGAGACGCGAGAGGAGACTCTTGAGCTGATCCAGGAAGCCATCGAGATGCACCTGGAATCCATGCGTGAGCAGGGGCTGCCGATTCCGGAGCCTACTGCTACGAGTGAGTACGTGGACGTGGATGCTGCATAGACATTCGCAAGCCTCGGAGAGCCCGATGGAGCGTACCACGGTTGTCTCCGATCCTGCCATTATGCTCGGGAAGCCGGTGATCGCAGGTGCCCGGATCACTGTCGAGCTGATCCTGGAGCAACTCGCGGCAGGGTGGAGTGCAGAGCAGATTCTGGATAGCTATCCGCGTCTGCCGAAGGACGCGGTTTCCGTAGCTCTTTCCTATGCTCGTAGAACGGGAACGCGGGACGATGGCTGAGCCGACGGTCGACGACCTGCTGAACACCTACTCGCCCGAGGTCCGCGACCTCGCGCTGCGCACCTGCGAGCTGATCCGCCGCATCCTCCCCGGGGCAAGCGAAAAGGTGCACCTGGGCTGGAAGAGCATCCAGTTCGGAACCGGGCCGGGGATGAAGCAGACGGTGTTCGGGGTGATGCCGTTGCGGGAGCGGGTGAACATCTTCCTCGCGGGAGCGGACCTCCCGGACCCCACGGGGCTGCTGGAAGGGACGGGCAAGGCCGGGCGCCACGTCAAGGTGACACGGCCGGAGATCCTGGACGATCCGGCGCTCTACGCCCTCCTCCGCGCGGCGGTGGAGGCCCACGGCACCCCGAAGGAGGAGCGCCAGGCGAAGGCCGGTCCGCCGGTGGAGGGATACCGCGCCTATGCGAGTAAGACAGTGAACGTCCCGGTGGAGACGCTCTTCGCCGCCTGGACGGACGAGTCGCTCCGCGACCGGTGGCTCGGCGCGGGGAAGCTGACCGTCCGCGGCGCCACGCCCGGCAAGTCGCTCCGGGCGCGCTGGGAGGACGACACCCCGCTGGACGTGCGCTTCACCGCCAGGGGCGAGGGCAAGAGCGACGTCAACGTCGACCACCGGAAGATCGGGAGCCCAGAGGCGGCGGAGCACCTGAAAGCCGTCTGGAAGGAGAGCCTGGAGCGCCTCAAGCAGGTGCTGGAGAACACTGTGTGACTCATGCGAATTCAATACCTCAGGCTTGAGAACTGGAAGAATTTCAGGTCGGTCGACGTTCCGTTACAGAGGCGTGTGTTCATCGTCGGGCCAAACGCTTCCGGTAAGTCGAATTTCCTGGATGCATTCCGGTTCCTGCGGGATATCGCAGATCCAGAAGGAGGGTTCCAGCGGGCGGTGAAGTCCCGAGGAGGGGTTTCTCAGCTCCGTTGCCTGCATGCGCGGCAACAGCCGAATGTCGCGATCGAGGTGAGCGTTCAGATGGACGATTCGGCCTGGACCTACCGGCTTGAGTTTGCGCAGGACAACCAGCGCCGTGCCCAGGTGAAGAGGGAGGAAGTCACTCGCGACGGAGATGTTATCCTGCGGCGACCGGACCAGGCAGACAGCGCTGATGCAAACCGGCTCACGCAGACCCACCTTGAGCAGGTAAGCGCCAACAAGGAATTTCGGGGAATTGCGGACTTCCTTTCGCAGCTCCGCTACCTGCACGTGGTTCCGCAGTTGATCCGCGAGGCCGACCGGATGCTGCCCCGGTCCCAAGATCCGTACGGAAGCGATTTTCTCGAACAAATCGCGAAGACTCCAACGAGGACTCTCAATTCGCGCCTCAAGCGAATTAATCAGGCGCTACAGGTCGCAGTTCCACAGATGAGGGAGCTGAAGCTGGAGCGCGACGATCGTGGCGTCCCCCACCTAAAGGGACTGTACGAGCACTGGCGGCCGAACGCCGGCTGGCAGACAGAGGAGCACTTTTCAGACGGCACCCTGCGGTTGCTTGGGCTCCTCTGGGCGTTCCTTGACGGCAACGCACCGCTCCTGCTCGAGGAACCCGAGCTTTCGCTGCACAGCGCGGTCGTGCGACATATTCCGTCCATGATGATCCGCGCTGGGAGGAAGACGTCGCGGCAGGTGATCGTTAGCACACATTCGGCGGACCTCCTGTCCGATGAGAGCATCGCACCAGGGGAGGTCCTGCTCCTAGAGCCGTCGAGCGAGGGGACGAAAGCCGTCGTTGCGGCTGAGTTAGATCAGGTGCGGGAGTTGACGGAGGGCGGCCTGACAATCGCGGAAGCGGTGTTGCCGCAGACCGCACCCCGACAGTCTCGCACGTTGTCTTCGCTGCCTCAGAGGGCTGGTACGCTGACGGGATCTCACAGCCGACACTGAAACCGACGATTATCAGCAGCGAAAGAGACCCCATGTTCAACAAGATCCTGATCGCCAACCGCGGCGAGATCGCCCTCCGCGTCATCCGCGCCGCCCACGAGCTGGGCGTCAGGGCCGTCGCCGTGTACTCCGAGGCCGACCGGCTCGCGCCGCACGTCCTGGCTGCGGACGAGGCGTACCTGATCGGGCCCGCCCCCTCGGCGCAGAGCTACCTCCGCGCCGACGTTCTCATCGACGTGGCCAAGCGCTCCGGCGCCGAGGCCATCCACCCCGGCTACGGCTTCCTGTCCGAGCGCGCGCCCTTCATCCGCGCCGTCCGCGACGCCGGGCTGGTCTTCATCGGCCCCTCCGCTGAGTCGGTGGAGGCCATGGGCGACAAGACGGCGGCGCGCGCCCGGATGATCGAGGCGGGCGTCCCCGTGGTGCCCGGCACCAAGGAGGCGCTGGCCGACGCGGCCGAGGCCCGGCGGGTGGCGGGGGAGATCGGCTATCCCGTGCTGCTGAAGGCCGCGGCGGGCGGCGGCGGCAAGGGAATGCGCATCGTGCGCAGCGAGGACGAGATCGAGCGCGCCTTCGACGCGGCGGGGAACGAGGCGCAGGCCGCCTTCGGCGACCGCTCCGTGTACATCGAGAAGTACCTGGAGGGGCCGCGCCACATCGAGATCCAGCTCCTGGCGGACCGGCACGGCAACACCCTGCACCTGGGCGAGCGCGAGTGCAGCATCCAGCGGCGGCACCAGAAGCTCATCGAGGAGGCACCCTCCGCCGTGCTGACGCCGGAGGAGCGCGCGGCCATGGGCGCCATGGCCGTCGCCGCGGCGCGCGCGGTGAACTACGAGGGCGCCGGGACGGTGGAGTGCCTGTACCAGAACGGGGAGTTCTTCTTCCTGGAGATGAACACCCGCATCCAGGTGGAGCATCCCGTCACCGAGCTGGTCACCGGGATCGACCTGGTGCAGTGGCAGATCCGGGTGGCGGCCGGAGAGGCGATCCCCTTCCGGCAGGAGGACATCGGCTGGAACGGCCATGCCATCGAGTGCCGGATCACCTCCGAGGACCCGGCGAACTCCTTCCTCCCCTCCACGGGGCGGATCCAGATGCTGGAGGTTCCCACCGGCCCCGGCGTGCGCTGGGAGGGGGGGATCACCGCCGGGTACGAGGTCGGCCTCTCCTACGACCCGATGCTCGCCAAGCTCATCGTCCACGCCCCCACCCGCCTGGAGGCCATCGAGCGGATGAAGCGGGCGCTCGGGGAGCTGCGGATCGTGGGAGTGGACACCAGCGTTCCCTTCCACCTGCGGGTGATGGACGAGCCGGACTTCCGCGCCGGCAACCTGGACATCCGCTATCTGGACAAGCACGAGGCCGAGCTGCTGGGGCCCTCCACGGACGAGGAGCAGATCCGCATGGTGGCGCTCGCCGCGGCGCTCCTGGAGGAGGAGACCCGCGCGCGCCGCACCGCGCAACGGGTGCAGGGGGTGTCCGCCGGGGGCGGGAGCCGCTGGCGCCGCACGGGGTGGAGATAGCGGGTGGGCGAGCGTGGGAAGGGGAAGGGGAGGCGCACGCGGTCCGGTCGCCCCGCCGGGGGCGAACGCCGGCCTCCCGCCCTGCAGGTGCGGATCGAGTCCATCGCCGCCGGGGGGGAGGGCGTCGGGCACCTCCCGGACGGGCGGGTGGTCTTCGCGCACCGCACCGCCCCCGGCGACCTGGCGCAGGTCATCCTGACGCAGCGGCACGAGCGCTGGACGCGGGGGCGGCTCCTGCGTGTGCTGGAGCCCTCCCCCGAGCGCCGGGACCCGCCCTGCCGCTTCTACGCGGAGTGCGGCGGGTGCACCCTGGAGCATATGGCGTACGAGGCGCAGCTCCGGGCCAAAGGGCGGATCGTCGCCGACGCGCTCACCCGCATCGGCGGGATCCCCGCGGAGCCGCCGGAGGTGGTGCCCTCGCCCACCGAGCACCGCTACCGGAACCGCGTCTCCTTCGCGCTCCGCCGCCGCGCCCGCGGCGAGGTGGTCGCGGGCTTCCATGCGATCGGCTCCTCCGGGAGGAGCCGATCGCCCGCGTCTGGGACGCGCTGCGTGCCGCCTGGGGGCCGGATGCCCGCCGCCTCCCGTCGGGCGACCAGCTCCGCCTGACGCTCCGCGCCAGCGCCGCGGGCGAGGTGTCGCTCCTGGTCGAGGGCGGCTACTCCCCGGGACGCCCGCAGGAGCTGGTCGACGCTGTCCCGGGGCTGGTGGCCGTGTGGCACCGTCCGGGCGCCGCGCCCGCCAAGCTGGCGGCGGGGGCGCCGGGGCTCCCCGAGACCTGGGGCGACGAGACGGTCGAGCTGAGCGGGGCCGCCTTCCTGCAGGTGAACCGCGGCGCCGCCGCGCTCCTGGAGGAGCACGTGATGGAGCGGATCGGCGACCCCGCCGGCCTCCGCGTGGTGGACGCCTATTGCGGCGTCGGGCTGCACGCGCGCCGTCTCGCCCGCAGGGGTGCCGCCGTCGTCGGGATCGAGCTGGACGCCGAGGCCGTCGCGGAGGCGCGGCGGGGCGCCCCGGAGGGCGCCCGCTTCGAGGAGGGCCCGGTGGAAGCGCTCCTCCCCGCCCACCTCCCGGCCGACCTGGTGATCCTCAACCCGCCCCGCGCCGGCGTGGCTGCCGAAGTGGCGCGGCTCCTCGCGACCACGCCGCCTGC
>DATAAL010000116.1:0-2369 GCA_036260145.1 Longimicrobiaceae bacterium
GCAGGCGGCGTCTTCGACGGCAACCACGTGCTCGACGCGTTCGCCGCCACGCGGATCGCGGCGGAGCGCGCGCTCGTCGTGCGTGGCGTGCCCGCCCATGCGGAAGGTCTCCGCCACCAGGATCGTCACCCCCTCCCCCGCCCGCGCCCGCTCCACCGCCGTTCGCGTCGCGGCGTAGGCGTCCAGCACGTGGTTCCCGTCGAAGGCGCCGCCGGCCACCCCGTACATCTTCGGCCACTCGGAGAAGGGGCCCGCCGAGTTCTGGTCGAGCCGCGTCCCCAGCGCCACCTGGTTGTTGTGGATGATGAAGATGGCCGGGAGGCGCTGCACCGCCGCGAAGTTGATCCCCTCGTGGAAGGCGGCGGTCTTGGTGGAGCCGTCCCCGATCCAGGTGAGCGCCACCCGGTCCTCCCCCCGCTGCCGAAAGGCGAGGGCCACCCCCGCGATCACCGGGACCATGTCCCCCACGTGCGAGATGGGAGGGACGACTCCGTACTCCAGATCGCCCACGTGCCCGTCGCGCCCCCCGGAGGGGGAGTCCGCGGTGCCCAGGTACGCCCGGAGCATGTCCGCCACCGGCATCCCCATCTCGTGGCAGACCCCGGTGTTCCGGATCATCGGCGCGACGACGTCGCGGTCCGGCCCCTCGCGCCGCAGGGCGTGCACCGGCCCGATGGTCACCGCCTCCTCCCCGGTGCCCAGCCACGCCTTGGAGATGGTCCCGCTCTTGACCCACCGCTTCAGGGCGATGTCGTGCAGCCGGTTCCGCACCAGCCCGGCGTACATTCCCAGCAGCTCCCCCTCCGGTAGGTCGCGGATCAGGCGCGCCCTCTCCGGATCGGCGTCCACGCGCTCCCGGAACTCCCGGACCAGCGCGGGATCGGGGGTCCAGGCGAGGTACTCGGGAGGGTCGTAGGCGGCGAAGCGTCTCATTCCTGGTGCGGTTGAATTCGGGTGATTCTAACGAACGATCGAACCAAAGGATTTGGGCGTGTCCCCCGCTGGCGCGGGGGCCGGGGGGTCAGGGGCCCGCCGGGTGAGGGCCCGCGGAGGATACGCCCGGTCCCCGTTCCGCGCAATGGACGCGGCGACCCCGCCCCGGGGAGTGGAGCGGGGTCGTGGGGGGTGCGGCGGTCCGGTGCGGTCTCAGACGGCCGCGCCCGCCGGCTCCCGCGCCTCCGGCCGGGCTCCGCAGCTCTCGTCGTGGATGCAGCGGCCGATGTGCGCGGCCATGACATCGAGCTGCGAGCGCGTGGGCACCGCGGCGTTCGGGTCCGGAAGCTGCAGCGGAAAGGGCTCTCCTTGCGGCACGGGGATCAGGTGCAGGTGGAAGTGGAACACGTCCTGCCCCCCGTCCGCCCCGTTCGGGGAGAACAGGTTGATCGCCCGGCACCCCGTGGCCCGGCGCAGGCCGGGAAGGATCCGCCGGGCGGTGGCGAAGGTGCGCGCGGCCAGCTCCTCGGGGACGTAGAACAGGTTCTTGTAGTGCGCCTTCGGCATCACGAGCACGTGCCCCGGGTGCAGCGGCTGGATGTCCAGGAACGCGATGATCTCCTCGTCCTCGTGGATGACGCTGACCATCTCGTCACCGCCGATGATCCGGCAGAACACACACTCGGGATGCTGGTTGGGATCCACTCTCTCCTCCACGGCCCTGGGTTGAACTCGCCCCTGCACTGCGCCCCCAGGGGTGCAAGAGGCGGGCCGGGGAGACCAGGGAGCAGGGTTGCGGAGCAGGCTGGAAGCGGCGAGATTTTGCGCCCCGGACTCGGCACGTTCACCGGACCCCGATGACCACGACGGAAAGCCCACGGCAGGGAACGCTCCCGGCGCGTGCGGGAGAGGGGAAGATCACCCCCCTGCTCCCACTCATCCTCTTCGAGACCATGCGCGATATGGACCGCCCCGAGGAGGTGCTGGAGGGAGAGGACCTCACCGTGAGCCTCCCCCGGCGGTTCGGGCTGAACGATGTGGTGTTCACGCAGATCCACCGCTTCCGGGAGGAGGTCCGGCGCAAGCGGCTGCAGGGGGAGGACGAGATCGAGAACCTGATCCGGCTGGTGATCCGCCGCCCCGACGCCGACGAGATCTTCGCCGAGGCCGGACGACGCATCGCGCGCAAGGCGTGGGAGGAGCGCAGCGGCGCGCTGCGCGGCATGGTCCTCCGCCTCCCCACCTCGGTGGCGCTCCGCATCGCCCGCCGCGCCGCGATCCGGCTGTTCCGGCAGATCGTGGGGGAGGGGAAGCTGCACGTGAGCCGGCGGCGAGTCTCCATCCGCATCAGCCACTCCCTCACCGCCCGGGCCGATCCCGGGGGCGCGGCGTGCGCCCTGTACGCGGGCGCGTTCGCGGAGCTGATGGAGCGCTAC
>DATAAL010000117.1:0-4750 GCA_036260145.1 Longimicrobiaceae bacterium
TTGGGGTTCTTCTCGGCCAGAAGGTCTTCCATGAAGGCTACATGGGACCCGCACAGGACGAGCTTGAACGGGACGTCTCCCCGTCGGAGTTCATCCCAGACCTTCTGGAGGATGGACGGCAGTGCCCTGTTGTCCTCGCAGAGGTAGGGAAACTCGTCGATGACCACAACCAGACCTTCTCCCTTCTCCCCCACCTTCGTCGCGGCTGCTCGGTACAGATAGGCGAAGAGGCTTTCCCATCCGGACAGACCCTCCAGGATCGGATCACTCCCCAGCGCGCGACCGATCTCATCCCTGAACAGGGTCTGGGCATCCGTGTCCGCAACCCGTGTGGCCTGGTAGAACACATGCGGGCGCTGCTTTACGGCTTCCCGCAGCAGCGTGGACTTACCGACTCGCCTCCGTCCATAGAGGATGGTCAGCGACGGACGGGGGTGGTCGAACTCCGCCTGGAGGACTCCGAGTTCCCTGGTACGGCCGACGAACATGGCATCCTCTAAGGTAATCTTTATTACGGTAATTTAGACTACTTTATACCCCGGCAGGATGCAAGTGCAGCAGAGAGGCCTACTCTCCAGAGTCTGAAACAATGCCTCCTGAGAGCACCGGCCCCATCCTCGTCGTTGACACACCCTGGTCTGTGGCGTACCCTGCCGGAGAATGCACCCCTCATCGCCACCCGCTCCCCGGCGCCGCGGAGCCAGACGACCTGCAGCGAGTGATGGGCCGCGCCATCCAGGCGTTCGATGCGCTGGGGATCACCGACGACACCCCCGCGCTCGTTCCTGGCCCGCCATGAGCGGAGCGCCCGGATCTACGACAGGCCGGACGAGGTGCACCGGTTCGTGGTCGCGCGGCAGGTGCTGCGGGGGTACAGGGTGGAACCTTGTGCCCCGGCTCCTGAGCTCGGCTACGAGCACCGCCCGGGGGACCGGGGACGGATCGACCGGCTCGCCGGGTAGCACCTCGAATCCTCCGACCCGATCTCGTCGATGCTCCCTCCCGACCCCCGCTGGTGCGCTCGGATCCACGCGCACCGCGACGCGCCCCCGGAGCCAGCGCCGTCGCAGCCCGCCCCCGCTCCCCCGGACGCCCTCGACGAGGCGTGCGAGATCTGCGGCTCCCCGCGCACGGAGTGGCGCAAGTGCAAGCTGGTGTGCCTGGACTGCCGGCAGATCGTCAAGAGCTGCGCGGACCTATGAGGCGCGCGTCAGAATCCCCCCGCTTCGTGCGTCCTATGCGGCAGGAGAACCTCCGGACCGCCGCCGGGTACGTCAGGTCGAGACAGCAGCCTTTTTCCGTGGTGCACCTCGGGGACGAGTGAGCGAGAGTCTTTCATCGGAGTGGCGGGTCCGCCTCCGCCACCCTCTGGTCGTGGGCGCGGTCCTGCTGACCGGGACGTCCCCGGGAGCGGCGCAGGAGCACGCGGGGCACGCCCGGCCCGACGCTCCCGCGCTCCTCTGGAGCGTGGGGGCGCAGGCCGTCCCCCTGCTCACCCGCGCCGACCCGGCGTTCGACGGGGAGGCGAGGACCGAGGCGTACCTCACCCAGCCGGCCCTCATGGGGCACCTCTCGCTCTTCGGGGGGCGGGTGACCCTGCTGGGGACGCTGAACCTGGAGGGGGCCACCCTGCGCCGCGGGGAGCTCAACGCGGGGATCTGGGGGGAGGGGTACGTGGACCGCCGTCACCCCCACACCTACCTGCACGAGCTGGTGGGCGTCCTCCGGCCGTGGGGGGGGCGGGGGCCGGTGGATGCGTCGCTGGCCTTCGGCAAGGGGTTCGTCCCCTTCGGGAGCGACGACCCGATGACCCGACCTTTCGTCAAGTTCCCCGCCAACCACCACCTGGCCCAGCTCCTGGAGCGGGGGGTGGCGGTGGCCGCGGTGCGCGGCGGACCCCTGGTGGTGGAGGGGGCGCTGTTCAACGGGGACGAGCCCACCGCCCCGGAGGACCTGGTCCGCTGGGAGCGCTTCGGGGACTCGTGGGCGGTGCGCGGGACGCTCCTCCCCCTCCGGGGGGTGGAGGCCTCCGCCAGCTACGCCGCGGTGGAGTCCCCCGAGCACCCCCGGGGCGGGGTGCTGGACCAGCGCAAACGGAGCGCCGCGCTCCGCTGGGAGCGGGGGCGCGGGAGGACGGCGCGGGAGTACGCCCTGGTGGAGTGGGCGCGCACCGACGAGTACGACGGGGAGGAGCGCGCCTTCTCCTTCCCCACCGTGCTCGCGGAGGCGGCGGTGCGGCGGCGGGGGGTGGAGGTGGCGGTGCGCTGGGAGCGCACCGAGCGTCCGGAGGGGGAGCGCCTCCTGGACCCCTTCCGCGCGCCCGTCCCCCACCACGATATCAGCATCCTGGGAATCACCCGCTGGCGGATCCTGACGCTGGGCGCCAGCGCGGGGGTGAGCCCCCACCCCGCGCTCCGGCTGCGCCCCTTCGTGGAGGCGCAGCGCCTGCACGCCCGGGAGACGCAGTCCACCGCCTTCTTCTTTCCCCGGGACTTCTACGGCGCGGAGCGGATGTGGAGCCTGTCCGCGGGGGTGAGAATCGAGGCGGGGAGCGTCCACCCGCGGATGGGGCGCTACGGCGCCGCCCTCCCCCCGCGGGCGGGAGCCATCACTGACCCGGCTCTTTAGCGAAAGGACGAAGCCATGAACTGGATACAGCGCGCTTTGGGGGTGAGCCTCCTCCTGGCCGCCACCGCGTGCGACGGCACCCCGGTCGGTCCGGGGGGTGGAGGAGGCGGTGGTGGCGGGGGAGGAGGGGGCCAGGGGCCCCAGTGCAGCGTGACCCCCGACCGGGTGAACATCGCGGGGAACCTCCCCGCGCTGGGGCTGGGGTGCGTCCCGGACCGGTACACCTCGGAGCTGTGGGTGCACAACGGCTGGGCGTACACCGGCACCTGGAGCCGGCGGGGGACTAACGCCGGCAACGCGCTCTACGTCTGGAACGTGTCCGGGAACGCCCCGGTGCTGCGCGACTCGGTGCTGGTCAGCGAGGCTGCCACCCTGGGCGACGTGCAGGTCTCGGACGACGGGCGGATCCTGGTGGTGTCCACCGAGGGGGGGCGCGGCTCCATCATCGTCTACGACCTGGCCGACCCGGCGAAGCCGCGGGAGATCGCGCGCCACAGCAGCGCCAGCACCCAGAGCGGGGTGCACACGGCGGAGGTGGCGCGGGTGAACGGGAAGCTGTACGCCTTCCTCTCCGTGCCCGGGCGGGCGCAGGTGACCATCGTCGACCTCTCCGACCCCGCGGCTCCGCGCGAGCTGACCTCCATCTCGGCGGGGGGATCCTTCACCCACGACGTCTTCGTGCGGGAAGGGCTCCTCTTCACCGCCAGCTGGAGCGCGGGGATGGTCGTCTGGGACATCGGGGGCGGGGGGCGGGGCGGCTCGCTCCAGAACCCGGTCCGGATCTCCTCCCTCATCACCGTGGGCGGCAAGGTCCACAACCTCTGGTGGTACCACGATCCCTCGGGGTCGAAGCGCTACGTCTTCGTCGGCGAGGAGGGACCCACGAACCTGGGGAACTCCTCCAGCGGGGACATCCACGTGGTGGACTTCAGCGACCCGGCCGCTCCGAAAGAGGTGGCGTTCTACACCCTGTCCGGCGCGGGCACCCACAACTTCTGGGTGGACGAGCGGAGCGGGATCCTGTACGCCGCCTACTACAACGGCGGGGTGCGGGCCCTGGACATCCGCGGCGACCTGTCCGCCTGCACCGCCGCGCAGAAGGACTCCTTCGGCCGCTGCAACCTGGGGCAGATGGGGCGGGAGGCCGGGCGGGCGCTGGTCGGCGGGGGGCAGGTCTCGGTGTGGGGGGTGCAGATGGTGGGGAACCACCTCTACGCCTCCGACATGCTCAACGGGCTCTGGAAGCTGGACGTGTCGGGGCTGAAGCGGTGAGCCCCGGGCGGGCGCGTGGCGCGCGGCGCCGGCCCGCCGTATCGTAAGGGGTCCGGGAACCGGGGCTCCCCGGGGCGCTTCTTGCGTGCGCTCCGGGGAGTCCGTCGTCCATGCCCCCCTCCTCCCCGTCGCCCGTGCCCGAGTCCGACACCGCCCCCCCCGCCCCCCCTCCCGGAGCGGACTCCGTCGCCGTCCGCTGCCGGGGGCTGCACAAGCGCTTCGGCGACACCGTCGCGGTGAAGTCGCTGGACCTGGAGGTGCTCCGCGGGGAGTGCTTCGGGCTCCTGGGACCCAACGGGGCGGGGAAGACCACCACCATCGAGATCCTGGAGGGGCTGCAGGCGCCGGACGGGGGGGAGGTGGAGATCCTGGGGATGCGCTGGCGCACGGACGGCGACCGGCTGCGGGCGCGGCTGGGGGTGCAGCTCCAGGAGACGGAGCTCCCCGAGCGGCTGACGGTGGAGGAGACGGTGCGCCTCTTCCGCTCCTTCTACCCCGCCGGGCGCAGCGTCGACGAGCTGATCGCGCACGTGGAGCTGGGGGAGAAGCGGCGCACCCAGGTCCGCAACCTCTCGGGCGGGCAGCGGCAGCGGCTCTCACTGGCCTGCGCGCTCGCCGGCTCCCCCGACATCCTCTTCCTGGACGAGCCCACCACCGGGCTCGATCCGCAGTCCAGGCGCCACATCTGGGACCTCTGCCTGGCCTTCCGCGCCACCGGCGGCACCATCCTCCTCACCACCCACTTCATGGACGAGGCGGAGAAGCTCTCCGACCGCATCGCCATCATGGACCGGGGCGAGGTGATCGCGCAGGGCACCCCCGCCGAGCTGATCCAGGGGCTCGGCGGCGC
>DATAAL010000118.1:0-20864 GCA_036260145.1 Longimicrobiaceae bacterium
CGCCTCGTCGGGGCGCCCGAGCTGCAGGAGCGCCCGCGCCCGCCCGACGGAGGCGCGCGCGTGGGCCGCGCCCCAGGGGGTCCCCTCCAGCCGGACCAGGGCGGTGTCGAAGCGCTCCAGCGCCTCGCCGTCCAGCCCCTGCCGGAGGTAGATCTCCGCGGTGCGGAGCGCGGCCTCCACCGGATCGGCGCCGGAGACCGCGGCGCGGCGGATCTCCGCCAGCGCCCGCTCCAGCAGCCCCTTGGAGAGGTAGTCCTCGGCCAGGGCGAACGGGTCCGCCGCCGGCTCGGGAGGAGCGGGCCGGGCGGCGGGGGCGAGTTCCCCGAAGATGGCATCGAGCGCCGCCTCGTCGAAGGTGAAGCTCTCCACCCCCTGCTCGTCCCCCGTCACCCGCTCCGCGGCGTCCAGCTCCGGGGCCAGCACCTCCGCGTACTCGTACTGCAGCTCGATGGAGAGCTTGTAGCGCGGGGTGGTGTAGTACGGGTTCAGCTCCAGCGCGCGCTTCGTCTCCCGCAGCGCCCCCTCGAAGTCGCCCAGGTTGGACAGCACGAAGGAGAGGTTGTAGCGCGCCTCCGCGTAGTCCGGGTCCGCCTCCACCGCCCGGGCGAAGGCGTTGCGGGCCTCCTCGTACCGCCGCGTCTCCATCAGCACCACGCCCACTCCGTTCCACGCCGCCGCCGAGCCCGGCTCCGCCTCCAGCGCCGCGCGGAAGGCGTCCAGCGCCGCCCCGTGCCGTCCCCGGCGGATGTACATCAGCCCGCGGTTGCACCAGGCGTCGGTGAACCCCCTGCGGAGTGCCACCGCCTCCGTGAAGGAGCGGTCCGCCCCCTCCGGGTCCCCGCCGTGGATCCGCGCCACCCCCAGGTTGTTCCAGGCGAGGGCATACGACGGATCGATCTCGATGGCGCGGCGGTAGCTCTCCTCCGCCCTGGCGACCTCGCCCGTCTGGTGCAGGCAGACCCCGCGCTCGTTCCAGAGCTTGGGACTCTCCTCGTCCTCCGCCAGGAGGCGGTCGTACAGGTCCAGAGCCGGACCGGCCTTCCCCTGCAGGAGGTGCACCTCCGCCATCGCCTGCCGCACCAGCGAGGGGTCCTCGCCCCCCTCCAGCGCGCGCTCGAACTCCCGCAGCGCTTCGTCGTACAGCCCCTTCTGCCGGAAGGCGACGCCCAGGTTGTAGTGCGCCAGGAACTCTCCGGTCGCGATCTCGGGGCGGCGCACCCGCTCCCCCACCAGCTCCCGGTAGCGGGCCGTGCTGTACCGGTCCAGGCTCAGGTTGGTCTGCGCCTTGGCGTACTGCGGGTTGAGCTGGATCGCCCGGCGCGACGCGGTGGCGGCCCGCTCCATCTCCCCCAGGTCGCCGTACACGAAGGCCAGGACGTGGTGCGCATCCGCCAGCTCCGGGTTCAGCTCGATGGCCCGCAGCAGCTCGCGCCGCGCCTCCTCGTTGAGGCCGCGGTTGTAGTACAGCTCGCCGAGGTAGAAGTGGAGGACGGCGCTGTCGGGGTCCCGCCCCAGCGCCCGGAGGAACCATTCCATCGCCGCGTCGAAGTTCCCCGCGGCCTTCTCCGCCTGCCCGAGCTGGATCAGCACGCCCAGGTCGTCCGGGCGTTGCGCCAGGAGGCGGCGCAGCTCGGCCACCGCCCCGGTGCTGTCCCCGGTGTGCAGGTACGCCTGCGCCAGCCGGGTGCGCGCCTCCGAGTCGGCGGGGTCCTCGCGGAGCCGCTCGCGCAGCTCGGCGATCAGCCGGTCGTAGTAGCCGGTGTTGAAGTAGGCGATCTCCAGGTTGCGCTGGGCGACCTGCATCTTGGGATCGATCGCCAGCGCCCGCTGGAACTGGGTGATCGCCTCCTCGTAGAGCCCCTTGTTGAAGTACAGGACGCCGAGGTTGTTGTGCGCGCCCGCGTCCGCCACGTCGATCCGCTGCGCGAAGGAGCGGAGGATGCGGAGATCGCGCTCCGAGCGCGGAGCGCGCGGCGGTGCCGCGGAGCGGTCCAGCAGGTCAGGCAAGACGGATCTGCCGCAGGATGATCTGGAGGGACTCCACATCGGGGAGGAGGAGGAAGTGGCCCTCCACCGAAAGGTCGTCCTCCATCTTGAACTCGGTCTGGATGCAGAATACGTAGTCCCGCTCGTGCCCGAAGTTGGTGTACGCCGTGGTCAGGACCGCCGTCCCCAGGTCGATCACCAGCGAGGGTACCGAGGGGAGGAGCATGAGCCCCATGAAGTCGGAGAGGGCGTTCATGTACGCCGCCGACAGGATGTTCCCCGCCTCCTTGATGGCCGACTGCTCCAGCTCCCCGAAGACGTGCGAGTTCCCCGCGGGGCGGCGCAGCAGGATCTCCGAGAGGCGCATCGCCGAGTTGCGGGGGAAGATCAGGAGCGTCCGCCCCGTCAGGTCGCCCAGCATGTGCATCAGCACCGCGGCCACCACCTCGTTCCCCTCGCTGAGGAGCTCCGGCACCTCCTCCAGCCGCGACACCTGGAGCTGGGGGACGGTGATCATGATCCGGCTCTTGGTGAGCTGGGAAAGGGCGGTCGCGGCGTGCCCGGCGCCGATGTTGGCGACCTCCCGGAGCGCGTCAAGCTGAATGGCCTCGAGTTCTCGGATATCGATCATCGGTGCAACCAGATCGGTGGATCGTGCTTGGGAAGTGCCGCCTCAGGCGGCCGCCATCGCCTCGGTGCGTCCCTCGTGGGCCAGGATGCTCCCCACGTCGAGGATCAGCGCCGGGCGGCCGTCGGAGAGGATGGTGGCGCCGGAGAAGAGCCGCAACGTCCGCGCGGTGGAGTCGAACGACTTCACGACGATCTCCTGCTGCCCCACCAGCCCGTCCACCTCCACGCCGACTCGCTGCTCGCCCGCCTCCAGGACCACGGCCACCCGCCGCCCGCTCTCCACCGGGGCGTCGTCCCGCCGGAGCAGGGCGCGGAGCGGGAGGAGGGGGATCACCTCCTCCCGCAGCACCGCCACGGTGCGTCCCTTCACGGTGCGGACGTCGGCCTCGGGGACCTCCACCGTCTCCGAGATGTGCGTGATGGGGAGGGCGTACGTTTCCTCGCCCAGGCGCACCAGGAGGGCACGGACGATGGCCAGCGTAAGCGGGAGCCGCAGGGTGAAGGCGGTGCCCTCCCCCGGGCGGCTGGTGATCTCCAGCGTCCCACCCAGCGCGCGCACCCGGGTGGCGACCACGTCCAGCCCCACCCCGCGCCCCGACACGTCGGTGATCCGGTCCGCGGTGGAGAACCCGGGGCGGGTGAGGATGCGGTAGACCTCCTCGTCGGCGAGGCCGGGCGCCTCCCCCGCCGGGACGATCCCGGCGGAGACCGCCCTGGCGAGCACGCGCTCCCGGTCGATCCCGCGGCCGTCGTCCTCCACCCGGATCACCACCTGCGAGCGCTCCCGTGCGGCGAGGAGGCGGAGCGTCCCCGCCTCCGGCTTCCCCGCGGCGCGCCGCTCCCCCGGCGACTCGATCCCGTGGTCCAGGGAGTTGCGGAGGAGGTGCACGATGGGGTCGCCGATCTCGTCCAGCATGGAACGGTCCAACTCGATCTCCGTCCCCTCGATCACGAAATCCACCCGCTTCTCCAGGGTGCGCGACGCGTCGCGCACCAGGCGCGGGAAGCGGTCGAACACCTGACCTACCGGAACCATGCGGGCGTGCATGATCTCGTCCTGGAGCTCGGAGATCAGGCGCGAGGCCTGGTCCACCGTCTCCTCCAGCTCGGGCTCCTCACGCGTGGTGGCGAGCTTACGCAGCCGGTCCCGGATGATCACCAGCTCCCCGATCTGGTTCATCAGCGCGTCCAGGCGGCGCAGGTCCACCCGGATGTTGCGCGCGCGTGCGGGCGCGGCGGGCGCGGCCGCCGCCGTGTCCACCACCCCCGGCGCGGGGCGGGGCTCCTCCACCTCCACCCGCTCGATCTCCCCCACCGCCCCGAGCAGCTCGCGGAGCTCCGCGGCCGGGCGCTCCGTCCGCAGGAGGAACTCCACGGTCCTGGCGAAGTCCGCCGAGTGCAGCGATGCCTCGTCCGGGGAGACACCGCTCACCTCCCCGGCCGCGCGCGCAGCGCGCAGCGCCATGAAGGCGCGCACCCCCGGGAGCGGAGCATCCCCCGACACCACCACCCGCACCCGGAGCGCTCCGTCCGCGACCGGGACACCGGCGGCCTCCCCGACCCGTCCCGGGGCGGCAGCGCCGGGCGCCTCCCCCGCGCCCGCGGCCGTCCTGAGCCGCACCAGGATCGGGGCCAGCTCCGGCCCCGCCGCATCGTCCTCCGCGACCGCTGCCTCGATGGACTGCTCCAGCGCGTCCGCCGCCTCGAAGAGGAGGTCCACCAGCACCTCGTCCACGGTGCGCTCCCCGCGCCGGATCCGTTCGAGCAGGTCCTCCATCTCGTGGGCCAGATCGGCAACGGCGCGGTACCCCATGGTCGCCGACATCCCCTTGATGGTGTGCACCGCGCGGAACACCCCCTCCACGGGCTCGCGCAAGCCGGGGCTCGCCTCGAGGGCCAGGAGGAGGTCGTTGATCGCGGAGATGTGCTCGCGCGATTCGGACAGGAAGAGCTCGCCGTACTGGGAAAGCTGCATGCGGCGGAAGAGTGCGAAGGTACGCTACGCGAGGGCGGGGAGAGCGCGAAGGAACCGGGAAGGCTATGGCCGCCCGGGCCCGCGCTCACGCACCCCGCACCGCGTCGCTCAGCCGAGGACGCGCTGGACGGCCTCGAGAACCCGCGAGGGCTGGAAGGGCTTGACCACGAAGTCGCGCGCGCCCGCCTGGATGGCCTCGATCACCAGCGCCTGCTGCCCCATGGCGCTGCACATCAGGACCTTGGCGTCGGGGTCCTCCTTCATGATCTCCCGGACCGCGTCGATCCCGCCCATGTCGGGCATCACGATGTCCATCGTCACCAGGTCGGGCCTGAGCTGGCGGTACTTCTCCACCGCCTGTACCCCCGTCTCGGCCTCGCCTACGATCTGGAAGCCGGCCTGGGTGAGGATGTCGCCGATCATGGTACGCATGAAGATCGCGTCGTCGCAGATCAACACCGTCTGAGCCATCAATCCTCCAGAGAGTCCAAGGTGAAGCGGGCGGGTGTCGGGGTCACGCCAGAACGGGCCGGAAGAACTCGTCCGGATCGATGGCGACGAAGATCCGGTCGTCGGCCTCGCCGACTCCGAGCAGATACGAGCGGTCGATCCGGAGCGAGCGGAGGAGGTCCGCCCCCATCTCGAGGCTCCCCAGGTCGGTGTGCACGATCCGCGACACCTCCTCGACCGCCATCCCCACGAGCCGCCCCGCGTGCTCCAGGATCACGATACTGTGCTCCGGGGAGGCCGTGGCGGGGCCCAGGCCGAGGCGCGTCCCCAGGTCTATGGTCGTGACGATGCGCCCGCGGAGGTTGATCAGCCCGCACACGTACGGCTCGCTCCCCGGGAGCGGGGTGTACGGGCGCGGGGGGATGATCTCGCGGATGTGGCCGATGCCGACCCCGAACCAGTGCCCCCCCGCGCCCAGGAGGACGATCCGGTCCGGCGACGTGCCTTCGGCGAGGGTTGCTTCGGGTGCGTCGTACGGTTGGATCTCGAACATCACGGCCGGGGAAATCGTCGGTCGGGAGGTAAGCGGGAAGTATAGCGGGCGCCCGAAAGTGGGTCAAGCAAACGGTCCGGCCCCTCCCCGCGCCCACTCCGCGACGGCCGCAAGGTCCGGCGGGAGGGGCGCCTCGAAGCGCATCTCCGCCCCGCTGCGCGGGTGCCGGAAGCGCAACTCGGCGGCGTGGAGGAAGTGCCGCGGGGTCCGGCGGGCCAGCTCCGCCGCCCACCCCCTCTCCGCCCCGGAGAAGCCGCGCTCCCGGCCGGGGGCGTAGGTAGCGTCCCCCACCACGGGGTGCCCGGCGTGGAGGAGGTGGACCCGGATCTGGTGGGTCCGCCCCGTCTCCAGCTCCGCCCGGAGGAGGTCCGCGGCGCGCCACCGCTCCAGCCGCCGGAAGTGGGTCACCGCGCGGCGCCCCGTCTCCACGACCGCCATGCGCTTCCGGTCGGTCGGATGCCGCCCGATGGGAGCGTCCACCGTGAGAGTATCGGCAGGGAGGTGCCCCCAGGCCACCGTGAGGTACGCGCGGCGGGTGCGGCGGGCCCTGAGGTCGTCGGCGAGGCGGCGGTGCGCCTCGTCATTCTTGGCCACCAGCAGGAGCCCCGAGGTGTCCCGGTCCAGCCGGTGGACGATCCCCGGGCGGAGCACCCCCCCGATCCCCGACAGGTCCCCCACGGCGTGCAGGAGGGCGTTGACCAGCGTACCGGAGCGGTGCCCGGGAGCGGGGTGCACCACCAGCCCCGGGGGCTTGTCCAGCACCAGGAGGTCCTCGTCCTGGTAAAGGATGTCGAGGGGGATCTCCTCGGGAGCCGCGTGCGAGGGCTCGGGGGGCGAAAGGCGGACCTCGATCCGGTCCCCTGCGCGGGGGCGGTCCCTCTTGCGGGGCGGGACGCCGTCGAGGAGGACGTTCCCCTCCTCGATCAGCTGCGCGGCGCGGGAGCGGGACACGTCGAGCCGGGCCGCCAGCCAGGAGTCCAGCCGCTCCTCGGCGTCCTCCTCCACCCGGATCACGCGCCGCTCCTCACCCCGCATCCCGTTCCCGCGCTGCCCGTACGTCCTCGCGCCAGAGGGAGACCGCCAGCAGGATGGCGCCGCAGGTGACCGCGATATCCGCCACGTTGAACACCGGCCAGCGCAGGTTGCCGATCCCGAAGTCCAGGAAGTCCACCACGCCCTGGTGGGAGCGGATCCGGTCGATCAGGTTGCCGATAGCGCCGCCGGTCACCGACGCCAGGGCGAAGAGACGCATCCGGTCCGTGGCGGGGGTGGTCCGGAACCAGACGAAGAGCCCGATGATCGCCGCCACCGTGAGCGCCGTGAAGATGTACCGGGAGTAGTCGCCCAGGTGCAGCCCGAAGGCGGCGCCACGGTTGAAGATGTAGGTCAGGCGGAAGAAGTCGCCCAGGACCGGGACGGGCTCGTACAGGCGCAGGGTGCGCTGGACCACGTACTTGGTCAGGATGTCGAGCACCAGCACCCCGCCGACGACTCCCAGGTAGATCCCCAGCTTCCCTTCCATCCCGGGCTTGAGGGGCTCGGCGGGCGTCTGCTCAGTCGTTTCGGTCACCGATGTCTCCGGGCTCCGGCTGGGGGTTTCTTGCGGCATCTTCATGTCGTGGCGGACCGCTACAGAGCCCGCAAACTGCGCGGTCTCTTCCGCGGGGGCGGCGAGCCCCGGGATACTGCTCCGGGTCTCCCCGCCCCGGAGGGAGACCCACGATACTGCAGTGGGTCTCCCTCCGTACAACTTCATACGGGTACGGCGTGAACGGCGAAACGGCTTCCCCGCTGTCGCCTTCCGCTACACCCGGTCCGCCGGGCGGGTGACCGCGACCTCGGCGTTCAGCTCGGCCAGGTTCTGCCGGATCCGCTCCAGCATCGCCTCGTGCTTCGGGTCCGCTCCGTCCTGCATCAGGTCCGCCAGCGCGGCCTCGGCCTGCTCGTGGACGTTGATCGCCTTGCGCAGCATGATCTGCTTGTTCTCCTGTGGCTCCACGCAGAACCTCCCTTCTGAGTCACCCCTATCATGACAGGGGGCACCCCCACCGTGGAGATGCCCCTCCCCCGGAACGGGGAGGGTGGCGAGTCTAAGCGAGCCGGGTGGGGGCCGCCGTTGCAGTGCTCCCCTCTCCCCCTGTGGGGGAGGGGCCGGGGGTGGGGGTCAGACCCGCTCCACCCCGATCGTCGCCGGCACCCCGTCCAGGTCCACCTCGCGCACCTCGGTGTAGCCGTCGGGGGCGAGGCCATCCGCGTGCACCTCCAGCTCGCGCGCGAGCGTCTCCCCCGCGATGAAGTTGCCGAACCTCTCCAGGGCTTCCCGCACCTCGCCGCCGCCGGCCACCCCCAGGCGGATGCGGTCGGAGACCTCCAGCCCCGCGTCCTTGCGCAGGCGCTGGACGCGGTTCACCAGCTCCCGCGCCAGCCCCTCGGCGCGCAGCTCGGGGGTCACCGTCGGGTCCAGCGCCACGGTGAACCCGCCCTCCGCCTGCACCTGGAGGTCGCCCCGTGCCGTCTGCACCACCTCCAGGTCCCCGGCCTCCAGCGCCACCGGCTCGCCGTCTACCTCCACCGCCAGCGGCTCGCCGCGGCGGAAGGCCGCCAGGCGCTCCGAGGACAGCTCCCGGATGGCGCCCGCCACCGCGGGGGTACGCTTCCCCAGGCGGGCGCCCAGCGCCTTGAAGTTGGGCTTCGCGCTGAAGGTCACCAGCTCCTCCGCGCGGTCCATGAAGTCCACCCGCTTCACGTTCAGCTCGTCCCGCGCGATCTCCAGAAGGTCGCCGGTCACCCGGTACCCGTCCGGGACCACTGCGTACAGCGTGCCCAGCGGCTGGCGCACCTTCACCCCCACCTCCTCGCGCGCCGCGCGCCCCAGCGTCGCCAGGGTGCGCACCGCCTCCATCCCGCGCTCCAGCGCCCCGTCGCGCTCCTCCGTGCGCGGGTCCGGGAAGGACGCGAGGTGCGCGCTCTCCCCGGTCAGCGCCCGGTGCAGCCAGTCGGAGAGGAACGGGGTGAAGGGAGCCATCAGCCGGGCCGTCGCCACCAGCGCCTCGTGGAGCGTGGCGAACGCCGCCCGGGTGTCCGCGGCGTCCGCGCTCCCCCAGAAGCGGTCGCGTGAGCGGCGGACGTACCAGTTGGACAGGTCGTCCACCACGAACTCGCCCAGAAGCCGGACCGCCTGGGTGAGGTTGTACCCCTCCAGGCTCTCCCGCACCGCCCCCGCCACCGTGGCGAGGCGCGACAGGAGCCAGCGGTCCAGGGTGGAGCGCTCCCCCGGCGCCGGGTCGGCCTCCGACGGAGCCCACCCCTCCAGGTTGGCGTAGAGCGCGAAGAACCGGTAGGTGTTGCGCAGGGTGTCGAACACCTTACGCTGCACCTCGCGCACCCCCTCCGGGTCGAAGCGCTTGGGGACCCAGGGGTTGGACGAGGCCAGCAGGTACCAGCGGATCGCGTCCGCGCCGAACTGCTCCATGGCGTCCCAGGGGTTCACCACGTTCCCCCGGGACTTGGACATCTTCTGCCCCTCGGCGTCCAGGATCAGGTCGTTGACCACCACGTTCCGGTAAGCCGGCCCCCGCCCCAGCAGCGTGGAGATGGCCAGGAGCGAGTAGAACCACCCGCGCGTCTGGTCCACCCCCTCGCAGATGAACTCCGCGGGGAACTGCCGCTCCTGCAGCTCGCGGTTCTCGAACGGGTAGTGGTGCTGTGCGAAGGGCATCGCCCCGGAGTCGAACCAGACGTCGATCACCTCCGGGGTACGGCGCATCGTCCCCGTGCACCCGGGGTGGCTGCACCGCCAGGCCGGCTGGTCGATGAAGGGGCGGTGCGGGTCGAAGGGCTCCGGGAGCGGCCCCGCCTTCCCCCGCAGCTCCTCGAACGAGCCGACGAACTCCACGTGCCCCGGGTGCTCGTCGCATACCCAGGCGGGGAGCGGCGTCCCCCAGTACCGGGTGCGGGAGATCGCCCAGTCCACATTGTTCTCCAGCCACTCCCCGAAGCGCCCGCTCCCCACCTCCGGCGGGAACCAGCGGATCCGCGCGTTGTTGGCGAGGAGGTCGTCGCGCACCTGCGTGGTGCGGATGAACCAGGAGTCCCGCGCCATGTAGAGGAGCGGGCTCCCGCACCGCCAGCAATGCGGGTACGAGTGCTCCTCCCGGGTGGAGCGGAAGACCTGGCCACGCCGCTTGAGGTCGATCACCAGATCGGTGTCGGCGTCCCTCACGAACTTCCCGCCCACCAGGGGGAGCGAGGCGCGGAAGGCGCCGCGGTCGTCCACCGGCTGCAGGATCGGGAGCCCGTGCTCCCGGCACACCGCGTAGTCGTCCGCCCCGAAGGCGGGGGACATGTGAACGATCCCGGTCCCGTCCTCCGCCGACACGAACTCCGCCGGGAGGACGCGCCACCCGCGCTCCACCTCCTCGTCCGGGAAGGCCTCCAGCCCCACCCAGTCGAACGGCCTCCCGTACCGATGCCCCACCAGCTCGCCCGCCGGGAAGGTCCGCGTGATTCCCTCCTCGCTCCCGAAGAGCGCGGCCACCCGGTCCCTCACCAGCACCAGCCGCCGCCCCTCCCACTCCACTTCGGCGTACTCCAGCTCCGGGTTCACCGCCAGCGCCACGTTGGACACCAGCGTCCAGGGCGTGGTGGTCCACACCAGGAACTCGCGGCCGTCAGGGGTACCGTCCTCGTTCAGGACGGGGAGTATCACGTAGAGAGAGGGGTCCTTGACGTCCTTGTAGCCGAGCGCCACCTCGTGGCTGGAGAGCCCCGTCCCGCAGCGCGGGCAGTAGGGGAGGATCTTGTGCCCCCGGTAGAAGAGCCCGCGGTCGGCGATCTGCTTCAGCAGCCACCAGACCGACTCGATATAGCTCGGGTGGTAGGTGACGTATGGGCGCGAGTAGTCCAGCCAGTAGCCGATGCGCGCCGAGAAGCGCTCCCACTCGTCGGTATACAGGAGCACGTTCTCGCGGCACACCTCGTTGAAGCGCGCGACCCCGACCTCCTCGATCTCCCGCTTCCCCGAGATCCCCAGCCGCTTCTCCGCCTCGATCTCCACCGGGAGGCCGTGCGTGTCCCACCCGGCCATGCGCGGCACGAAGCGCCCCTGCATGGTGCGGAAGCGCGCCACGGTGTCCTTGATGGTGCGGGAGAGGACATGGTGGATCCCGGGGCGCCCGTTGGCGGTGGGCGGGCCCTCGTAGAACACGAACGCCTCCCCGTCCTGGGTCTGCTCCAGGCTGCGGCGGAAGGTGTCCTCCTCCTTCCAGCGGGCGAGAACCTCTTCCTCCAGCGAGGTAGCGGAGGCGGGGAGATCGGGATATCTCTTGCTGCTCACGGTGCCGTATTCGATCCAGGTAGCATTCTCGTTTGGACCGCTGCAGAGCCAGACGAAACTACCGTCTGTCTCTTCCGCGGGCCGCGCGAGCCCCGGAAACTGCCCCGGGTCTCCCGCGGCCGGAGGGAGCCCCACGATACCGCCGTGGGTCTCCCTCCGTACATCTTCTTCCGGGTACTGCGGGAACGGCGGGTCGCCCTCCCCTCCAACGACGAGCCCTCCCCCGGGCCCGGGAGAGGGTCGACGCGGGTGTCGTTCTCCCCCTCTCCCCTTGTGGGAGAGGGGGCCGGGGGGTGAGGGGTCCCCTCCTACATCCGCTGCACGATCCCTTCCACCAGCTCCGTCAGCTTCGGCTCGGCGCGCCCGGCGGTGGCGATGATCTTCGCGATGTCCACCGGCTCCAGCGCATCCGGGAAGCACGCATCCGTGATGATGGAGATCCCCACCACCCTCATCCCACCGTGGACGGCAACGATCACCTCCGGCACGGTGGACATCCCCACCACGTCGGCGCCCAGGGTGCGGAGCATCCGGTACTCGGCGCGGGTCTCCAGGTTGGGCCCGGGCACTGCCACGTACACCCCGCGGCGGAGGGGAATCTTCTTCTCCAGCGCCACCTGGACCGCGATCTCCTGGAGCGCGTTGCTGTACGGCTCCGACATGTCCGGGAAGCGGACGCCCAGCTCGTCCAGGTTGGGCCCCAGCAGCGGGTTGTCGCCCAGGAGGTTGATGTGGTCCGCGATCAGCACCAGGTCGCCCGGCTGCCAGAACGGGTTCATCCCCCCGCAGGCGTTGGACACCACCAGCGTCCCCGCCCCCAGCGACCGCATCACGCGGACGGGGAAGGTCACCTGCTGCAGGGTGTACCCCTCGTAGCGGTGAAAGCGGCCCTGCATCGCCACCACCGGCTTCCCGCCTAGCATCCCCAGGAGGAGCCTCCCGGTGTGCGACTCCACAGTGGAGAGGGGGAAGTGCGGGATCTCCGCGTAGGGGATCCGCGTCTCCACCTGGATCCGCTCCGCCAGCCCGCCCAGCCCCGTCCCCAGGATGACCGCCACCTCCGGCACCAGGGAGCTGCGCTCCCGGACGGCCGCGACCGCCTCGCCGATCTCCCGCAGAAGCGTACCCGCCACTCAGCCCTCCGCCGCCGGAGCGTTCACCCGCTCCCCGGCTGGCGGGGAGAAGGGCATCTCGGGCGCTTCCATCGTGTCGTCGCTCTCCTCCGCTGCCGGGAACGAGGCCGTCTCCGGAGCCTCCGTGTCCCCCGGCGCCTCGATCGTGGGGGACCCGGGCTCGTCCCCCACCGGTTCCCCGGCGGGAGCGGACGCGGGGGGCACCTCCTCCGCCGTGGGTGCCTCCGCCTGCGCCGCGGGCGCGGACGACGCGGGCACCCCCACCGCCCCGCGGATCTCGCCCCTCCCGTCGCCGACCTGGCGCGGGAGCTCGCGGATCCGGTCCTCCTCCTGCTCGATCTCCGCGAGCTGGCGCTCCACCAGGGCGCGGAAGAGCCGCAGGAAGCGCGTCCGCTGTCCCTGGATCCGGCGCAGCGCCTCGGCCGAGCTCATCACCTGGCGCCGGGCGTCCTCCAGGATCCGCTCCCCCTCCGCACGTGCCTCGCGCAGCACCAGGTCGGCCTCGCGCCGCGCCTGCTCGCGCATATCCTCGCGGATCTGCTGCGCGGAGACCAGGGCGTCGTTCAGCGCCCGCTCCCGCTCGCGGAAGTCCTGGATCGACTCCGACAGGCTCTCCACCCGCGCCGCGAGCGCCAAGTTCTCGCGGACCAGCTCCTCCATCCGCTCGGACGCCAGGTCGAGGAACTCGTCCACCCGCGCGGGATCATACCCTCGCAGGGTGCGGTTGAAGTCGCCCTTCTTCTTGCGTACGTCGAGCGGCGTCAGGTCGATCATGCCCCCCGCTCCCCGAAGATGCTGGAGCCGACGCGGACGAGGGTGGCCCCCTCCTCCACGGCGATCTCGAAGTCGTTGCTCATCCCCATGGACAGGTACAGCGGTCGGAACCCGGCCACCTGCAGTCCGGCCTCCTCCCACAGCCGCCGCGCGGCGCGGAAGGTCCTGCGCAGGGTCGCCGCGTCGTCGGTGAAGGGGGCCATGGTCATCAGCCCCTCCGCCCGGATCCCCGGCATGTCGTAGATCCGCCCCAGCGCGTCGATGGCCTCGTCGCTCTCGAACCCGCCCTTGGTCTCCTCCCCGGAGACGTTCACCTGCACCAGCGCGCGCACCTCGGTCCCGGCGCGCTCCGCCTCCGCGGAGAGGACCTCCGCGAGCGGCAGGGAGTCCAGCGAGTGGAGGAGGTCGAAGAGCGGGAGCGCCCTGCGCACCTTGTTGCGCTGCAGGTGGCCGATCAGGTGCCAGCGGACCGCCGACCGGCCTACCTCCCCGACCTTTTCCTCCAGCTCCGCCACCCGGTTCTCCCCGACATCGGCGACGCCGGCCTCGCGCACCGCGCGTACCGCGTCCGCGGGGTGGGTCTTGGTGACGGCGACCAGTGTGACCGGATCGGTTCGTCCGGCGCGCAGGCGGGCCTGCTCGATCCGCTCCCGCACCGCTTCCACCCGCGCCGGCAGTGAAGACGGTTCCATGCACGGATTGTAAACCCGGGAGCGACGCCGCCGCAAGGAACAGGACTAGCTCGTACGGCCTTTTCAGCGAGCTTTGGGGTGTCCCCCGCTGGCGCGGGGGCCGGGCTGGTGCGCTGTAACACACGACTTTCGTGCATTGGCGCGGTGTGTGGGTCGGTTTGGAGACACCCGCAAGCCCTGTTGGGCGTAGGGCCTACGTCGTCCTCCTGTGCAACTCCACATCCGAGCACACGCCGCCCAAGACGCGGTCCAGCAACTCGGGCCAAAACTTCACTGTATCGTACAACACCAAGAGCGTGGGAAGACCGTTGGATACGGCTTTCAATTGAGACACTGCGGTGGAGATCTTTTTCCGGATGCGCTCTCCAGGGACACCCCAGTGAAACACGTGCTCGGAATTCCAGTCCTCGTAAGCAGCAGAGAGGAATTGACGCTCTTCACCAGAACCCACTCAACAGGAGCCAAACCATGTCACCCCGAACGGTTCGCCTCCTCCCCCTGGTGCTGCTGTGCCTGTCACCTGTCGCCGGTTGCGGCGACACGACCCCTACGGCTTCGGAACATACCCCGCTGCCTCCGTCGCGAGCATCTCTCACGGTCACAGCCATTGACGCATATTCCACCGCCGATCAGTACGACGAGCGCCAGCCGCTTGCGCCGTTCGGGGTCAGCGAATGGGAATTCAACGAGGATCCGGAACTGGTTACGGATGACCAATTCACCCAGCAGGGCGAGAGTACCCTAAGTGACTGGGAGGTGCCGCAGATCGAAACCGACGCCTACGAGGTCGAAGAGCATGCAAATGCATGCGACGGATCTCGTCCGCGATATATTATTACGACCGTTGTGATGCACTCTACAAGTCGTGCACGAACCGCTGCCGGCGGATCAAGAGCCCGAAGGGAAGGGCGGCGTGCTGGATCGCCTGCATGGCGGCCTACGCGCTTTGCCGCGCGAACATGTGAGAGGAATGTGACCAGATGAGCATGGACGTGCTAACCGACGTGATCGCAGAGCGCGAACTGGAGCGGCCGGATAGGGATGCGGGCCCAGTCGTTGTGCGGATCGGCCGACCGTTGCAGGCTCCGGACGTGGACTGGATGTGCTCATTCCAGATCCGCGGAGTGGGGGACGAGCTGGTGCGGACCGCCTTCGGGCTGGATGCGGTGCAGGCTCTGAGGCTCTGCATGGAAATGATCCGCGCGGACCTTGGTGCACTGCAGCGGTCGCACGGACTCACCTGGCTCGGCGAAGACGACCTCGGGTTCTAAATCCCGGGTCGACCCGCCTCGCAAGCCTACTCCCCGCAGGCGGCGTACAGCCCCGGCGGAGGAATGTACTTCCCGCCGTACCAAAAAATCAGCGGAGGAGACTCACCGGCAGTATCGGTGAGTCTCCTCCGCGCGGCGGGAGACCCGCGGCTGTTTCGTGGGGCTCGCGCCGCCCGCGTAAGAGACCCGGGGCCGTTTCCGGGGCTCTGGAGCGGACCCGCGAATGCCCCCGGAGCACCTACAAGACCATCCAACCTTCACTCACTCACCGGCCGACACGCAAACCATCAAACCACCGTCGCCGCGCGCCCGTGGGTCGAGATCACCTCCACCAGCCGGTCCCGGTCCAGCCCCCGCTGGAGCTGCCCACGGAACGCCACGGAGATCCTGCTGGTCTCCTCCGACACCACCACCACCAGCGCGTCCGTCTCCTCCGAGAGCCCCAGCGCCGCCCGGTGCCGCGTCCCCAGGCTCCGGTCCGCGATGGCGAACTGCGTCAGCGGCAGGATGGCCCCCGCGGCGATCACCGTGTCCCCCCGGATGATCACCGCTCCGTCGTGCAGCGGCGAATACGGGGTGAAGATCGTCGTCAGGAGCGGAGCCGACACCCGGGCCTGGAGCGGCGTCCCCGTTTCCACGTACTCCCCCAGCCCGATCTCCCGTTCGATGGCGATGATGGCCCCGTTCTTGTTGCGCGACAGCTCCTCCACCGCCTCCGCGATCTCCTCCGCCACCTCCTTCTGCTCCAGCCGGCTGAAGATCCGCACCAGCCGGTTCTGCCCCAGGTGCGCCAGCGCGCTCCGCAGCTCGGGCTGGAACACCACCAGCGCCGCGATGGCGCCGAACTGGAAGACATTCTCCAGGAGGTACTGGATGAGGCGCAGGTTGAGGACCCGGGAGAGGAAGTAGATGCCCACCAGGACCACCAGCCCGAAGAGCATCTGGAAGGCGCGCGTCCCCGCCAGCACCAGGAGGATCCGGTAGAAGACCGCCGCCACCACCACGATCTCCAGGAGATCCCGCCAGTCCGGCGCGAGGAAGCTGACCCGTTCGAGGAACCCGTTCACGGGGCCTGGGCCGCGGCCGGAGTGGGGAGAGCACGGCGGATCGCCTCCGCCACGTCCAGCGCGTGTCGCACCGTCCGCACGTCGTGCACGCGGAAGATGCGGGCCCCGTGGAGGAGCCCTACCACGCAGGCCGCCGCCGTCCCGGCGCCCCGCTCCTCCGCGGGAATCCCGCCGAGGATCTTCCCGATGAACGCCTTGCGCGACGGACCGAAGAGGACGGGGAACCCCAGGCGGGTCAGCTCCCCGAGACGGGCGATCAGCTCCAGGTTGTGCTCCGCAGTCTTGGCGAAGCCGATCCCCGGGTCGATGGTGATGCGCCCGTCCGGGATCCCCGCGGCGCGGGCCCGCTCCACCGCGACCGACAGCTCGTCCGCCACCTCCCCCGCCACATCGCCGTAGCGCGGGTCGAGCTGCATCGTCTGCGGGGTGCCGCGCATGTGCATCAGCACCACTCCCGCCCCGCTCTCCGCCACCACTCCCCCCATCTCCGGGTCCGCCAGCGCCGAAACGTCGTTCACGATCTCCGCCCCCTCCGCGAGCGCGGCCCTCGCCACCTCCGCCCGGCGCGTGTCCACCGACACCGGGACCGGGAGGCGGGCCTTCAAGAGCCGGACCACCGGGAGGACGCGCTCCATCTCCGCGCGCGATTCCACCGGCGCGGCGCCGGGGCGGGTGGACTCTCCCCCGACGTCGAGGAGGTCGGC
Source organism: Longimicrobiaceae bacterium (assembly GCA_036260145.1). Lineage (GTDB taxonomy): Bacteria > Gemmatimonadota > Gemmatimonadetes > Longimicrobiales > Longimicrobiaceae > JAFAYN01. Next base: position 16,571 of record DATAAL010000118.1, read on the forward strand.
CCCCTCCTCCACCATCTCCACCGCGCGCTCCAGCGCCCGCGCGGGGTCGCTGAACCTCCCCCCGTCGCTGAAGGAGTCGGGCGTCACGTTCAGGACCCCCATGACCAGCGGCCGCTCCAGGGACAGGGAGCGGCCGCGGATCGACCAGAGGCCGGGAAACGGAACGGAGCCCACCCTCCCTCCGTCAGGGGAGCGAGCCGGGGGTGCGTCCGCCGGGCGGGGCGCCGAGCCCCCGCGCGCCGTCGCGCGCGAAGGAGGGCGAGGGCGCGAGGCCGCCCAGCCCCCCCTCCTCCGAGGGGCGGGGGTTGGCGGCCGGGGCGACGGGGGCTAGGGGCGGGGGCGTCAGCGAGGCGCGCGGGCGCATGGGGCCGAGCTCCTTCCCCGCGGCGAGGAGCTCCACCTCCTCGCGGTCCAGCGTCTCCCGCTCCAGGAGCGCCAGGGCGATCGCCTCCATCAGCGCCGCGTTGTCCCGGAGGATCGCCCGCGCCTGCTCGTACGCCTCGTCCAGGATCCGCTTCACCTCGGCGTCCACCAGCTGCGCGGTCTGCTCGCTCACCACCCGGCGCTGCCCGATGTCGCGGCCCAGGAAGACCTCCTGCTCGGAGTCGCCGACCGCCATCGGTCCGATCGCCTCGCTCATCCCGAACTGGGTCACCATCCGGCGAGCCATCGCGGTGGCGCGCTCGATGTCGTTCCCCGCCCCGGTGGTCACCTTCTCGGGGCCGAAGATCATCTCCTCGGCCACCCGGCCGCCGAACAGCATCACCAGCCGCGCCACCAGGTAGTCGCGCGAGTAGGAATGCCGGTCCTCCTCCGGGAGGGAGGCGGTGATCCCCAGGGCGCGTCCGCGGGGGATGATGGTGACCTTGTGCACCGGGTCCAGCCCCGGGAGGCGCAGCGCCACCACGGCGTGCCCCGCCTCGTGGTACGCGGTCAGCTTCCGCTCGGCCTCGGAGAGAACCATGCTCTTCCGCTCCGCGCCGAGCATCACCTTGTCCTTGGCCTCCTCCAGGTCGGCCATGTACACGCAGTCGTGGCCCTTGCGCGCCGCCAGCAGGGCACCCTCGTTGACCAGATTGGCCAGGTCGGCGCCGCTCATCCCGGGCGTCCCGCGCGCCAGCACCGAGACCTCCACGTCCGCCGCGGTGGGGATCTTCTTCAGGTGGACGCGGAGGATCCCCTCACGGCCCTTCACGTCCGGGGCGTCGACCACCACCTGCCGGTCGAAGCGGCCGGGGCGCAGCAGCGCCGGGTCCAGCACGTCGGGGCGGTTGGTCGCGGCAATCAGGATCACCCCGTCGTTCGCTTCGAAGCCATCCATCTCCACCAGGAGCTGGTTCAGCGTCTGCTCCCGCTCGTCGTGGCCGCCTCCCAGCCCCGCCCCGCGGTGCCGCCCCACGGCGTCGATCTCGTCGATGAATATGATGCAGGGAGCGTGGGCCTTCCCCTGCTCGAACAGGTCGCGGACGCGCGAGGCGCCAACACCCACGAACATCTCCACGAAGTCCGAACCCGACATCGAGAAGAAGGGGCGCCCCGCTTCCCCCGCCACGGCGCGGGCCAGGAGCGTCTTTCCCGTCCCCGGGGGGCCCACCAGGAGCGCGCCCTTGGGGATCCGTCCGCCCAGGCGCGAGAACTTCTTGGGGTCCTTGAGGAACTCCACGATCTCCTGCAGCTCGTACTTGGCCTCGTCCGCCCCGGCCACATCGTCGAAGGTCACCTTGGGCGTGTCGCCCGAGAGGAGCTTGGCCTTGGACTTCCCGAACTGGAAGGCCTTGTTCCCGCTCGCCTGCATCTGGCGCAGGACCAGGAACCAGATCCCGATGACGAAGAGCCAGGGGAGCGCCGCCCAGAACATCGACGCCCAGTTGCGCTCCGGCTCGCGGCCGGAGATCGACACGCCCGCCTGTTCCATCTGGTCGATGAGGGTCTGCGGGTCGCGGATCGGGAGGCGGGTGCTGAACTGGGTGACCTGGCGCGGCTCCCCCGAGCGGGTCGGGACGGTAACGGGGCTCTTGAGGGTACCCTGGACCCGTGCTCCGTCGATCACGGCCACCTGGACCACGTTCCCGCGGTTCAGCTCACGCTTGAACTGCGTATAGGTGAGCTCCTCCACCCCCCGCTGGCGCGTCCCCATGAACTGGAGGATCAGCACCGGGAGGAGGAAGAGGAGGACCCAGAAGGAGGCCTGCCTGGAGAAGCGGCCCCAGCGGGATCCCTTGGGAGTGTTCGGTTCGCGGTCGGCCATGATCTGCTCTGATTCCTTCTTCCTTCGCGACTGCAGCGGCGAGGAGCACGGAGTGCGCGCTCTCGCGACGAAGATCCGGGCTACAGGCTCCCGATGAACGGGAGGTTGCGGAAATTCTCGGAATGGTCCAGTCCGTATCCGATCAGGAACTCATGGGGGGCGTCGAAGCCCACCCAGAGGGGCTCCAGGACCAGGTTCGGGGCGAGGTGCTTGTGCAGGAGCGCGCACATCTCCAGCGACCGGGGACCGCGCGCCTCCAGCAGGGGGACCAGGCGGTTGATGGTGGTCCCGCTGTCCACGATGTCCTCGACGAGGATGACGTGCTTGTCCGAGAGGTCGGCGCTGGGGTCGTAGAGGAGCTTGACCTCGCCGGAGGTGGTGGTTCCGCTCCCGTAGCTGGACGCCACCAGGAAGTCCACCTGGAGGGGACGGGTGATCTCGCGGACCAGGTCGCTCAGGAAGATGAACGATCCCTTGAGGAGTCCCAGGACCAGCAGGTCCTCCCCCGCGGGGTAGTGCCGGGTGATCTCGGCGCCCATCTCGCGCACGCGCTCGGCGATCGCCTCGGGAGAGTAAACGATCCGCTTGAGGGCGCGGCCGCCGGTACGGGCAAGGATCAGCTCGGCTTCAGTCATCGACGATCGAAAGGAAGAGTGCGGTCTGGCCGGCTTCCGGGCGCGGCTCGCGGAGGCGCTCCACGCGCGGGACCCAGATCACCGCTCCCCCGGCATCCGCCACCACCGGGACCCGGGCGCGGGCGGAGCGTGGCACCCGGCGCTCCCCGAAGAGCTTCTTCAGTGTCCTGGTCCCGCCGGAGGCGCGGATCCGGTCACCCGGGAGCCACCCGCGCACCCGGAGCGGGAAACGGACCGCGGCGAGCGGGAAGACCGCCGTATCGTCGCCCGGGTCCTCGCCCCCCCAGGGCGCGGTCCACCAGGAGACCCGGAACCCGCGCCCGCCGATCCGGACCCGGTCCTCCTCCGGCGGATCGCCCGCCGCGATGGTGAGTGTCCGGTCCGGAGCCGGCTCGTCCGGGCGGAGACGCTCCACCCGCACCACCTCGAACTCGGTGGCCAGGCGAAGCCCGCCCGGAAGCCGCGTCTCGCGCCCGCTGGGGGCGCCGGTAATAAACTGAAGCGCCAACCGGGTTCCCGTCCGATCCAGGACGACCCCGAACTGGCGCAAGGAGTTTCGCAGAATTCGAGACGCTATGGCCAAATCATAAGAGCGCAGCGGGTTCCTGGCAAGGAGCAGGGCGTCTCCCTCCCACCGTGCGACCCCGTCCTCAAGCGGGCCTAACAGCGCGCTCCACGCCGCCTCGTCCTCGCGGGCGAGCTCCGCCAGACGCACCAGGCTGCGACGCGCGCGCGGGGATACGGTGCGCTCGATCAGGGGGAGGAGGCGGAGGCGGATCAGGTTCCGCGCGGGGTCCTCGCTCCGGTTGGTGGGGTCCTCGCGCCAGCGGAGCCCGACGTGGCGCGCGTACTCCCGGACCTCCCTGCGCCAGAAGGGGAGAAGCGGACGGACGATCCCGGCGGCGGTGGGAGCGATCCCCGCCAGCCCCGCGGGTCCGGTCCCACGCAGCACGCGGAAAAGCACCGTCTCCGCCTGGTCGTCGGCGTGGTGCGCGGTGGCGAGGTGCGAGGCGCCCGCCTCGGCCGCGGCGCGCTTCAGGAAGGCATAGCGGCGCCGCCGTGCCGCCGCTTCCGAATGGAGCGGGACCTCCGACCGCTCCAGCGCCAGCGGGACGTCCCACGCCCTGCACAGCCCCGCCACCCAGCGCGCGTCCACCTCACTCCCCGGGCGCATGGCGTGGTCGAGGTGGGCGGCGTGGAGGGGGACGCGGGTGCCGAAGCGGAGGAGGTGGAGGAGAGCCACGGAGTCGCACCCGCCGGAGACCGCCACCAGGAGGCGTGTCCCCTCCCCGGTCAGGCCCAGCTCCGCCAGGTGTGCGCGGAAGCGCTCCTCCAGCGGGGCCGGCCGGGATCGAGCTGGGGTGGAGCGGCGGGTCACCATGCGCCCTTGATGGCGAAGCGCGCCGCCCCC
>DATAAL010000119.1:0-3674 GCA_036260145.1 Longimicrobiaceae bacterium
GCGCATTGCTGGAGGCGCTGGAGGAGTGCGAGACCTCCTCGCCGGCCCCGGTCACGGGCGGCTGGTCCTCCACGAGCGAGGGGGGGGGCAGCCGGACCGTCCTCGCGCGCACGGCGGATCGATCCACCGGGGCGGAGTTCGCGCAGCCCCTCCCCGGACGGCTGCCCCCCGTGGCGGCGCCCGCCGCGGCTCCACCTGAAAAGGGGGATTCTCCGGGGGCCTCGCCGGCCCCGCCGCAGCCCAGGTCGGTCCTCTGGCTCTCGGTTGCCGGGCTCGCCGTCCTGCTGCCGCTGAGCTTCCTCCTGCTCACCCGGGGCCCCCCGGGCTCCGAGCGGGATCCCGGCCCCGGGGTGGAGAGCGAGCCGCGCGGCGCCTCCAGCCAGGTGGGGCTCGCGCGGGAGGAGGCGCAGAGGGTCCGGGAGCGCCACGGCGCGCGGGAGGGGGACACGCTCTGGGTGGTGGTGCTCGCCTCCTTCGGCGTCGGCGACACCGCGCAGGCCCGCGAGGTCCGCGACCGTCTGCGGGAGCGCGGACACGAGGTGGGCCTGGCCAACTCCCTGGTCTACCCCGAGCTCCGCGACGGCTACGTCGCCCTGGTGGCGGGGCCGTACGAGCGGGCGAGGGCGCCCGGGGAGCTGGAGCGGCTGCGCGGTACCGTAGCCGGGGACGCCTTCCTGATGCGGGTCACCCTCCGCGCTCCCTGACCCCCGCCGTGGGCCGGGCGCCTTGTCGGCGTCGGGCCCGCTCGTTATCAGGATGTGTGGCTCCGGTAGTCGCGCATTGGTCTCCCTCCACCCGTCCGGTCCATGTCCCCCGATCCCGACCTCCCCCTTGTGGCCCGCGCCGGGGAACACGACGACCGCACGGCTGTCGTCGCCCCGGAGGGCACCTTCACCTACCGGGATCTCCTGGACTCATCCGCCCGCGTGGCCTCGGCTCTCCTCCAGGGCACTGCCGACCTGCGGGAGGCGCGCGTCGCCTTCCTCGCTCCGCCGGGGTGGGACTACGTGGCGGTGCAGTGGGGGATCTGGCGCGCGGGGGGTATCGCCGTCCCGCTGGCGGTCTCCCATCCGCCGGCCGAGCTGCGCTACGTCATCGAGGACGCCGATGCGTCCGTGGTCGTCGCCCACCCCGATTTCGCGGAGGCGGTGCGCCCGGTGGCGGAGGGACGGCGCTTCCTGACCACCCCCGGGGCGCTGGCGGCCGGGCCCGGTCCGCTCCCGGCGGTGGAGGAGGGGCGCCGGGCGATGATGGTCTACACCAGCGGGACCACCGGGAGGCCCAAGGGAGTGGTCACCACGCACGCCAACGTGCGGGCGCAGGTGGTCTCCCTGATCGAGGCGTGGGAGTGGAGCGCGGACGACCGGGTCCTCCTGGTCCTCCCCCTGCACCACGTGCACGGGATCGTCAACGTGCTCACCTGCGCGCTCTGGGCAGGGGCGGTCTGCGAGATCCTCCCCCGGTTCGACGCGGATGCCGTCTGGGAGCGGGTCGAGGAGGGGGAGCTGACGCTCTTCATGGCGGTGCCCACCATCTACCGGCGGCTCATTACGGCCTGGGAGGAGGCCGATCCCGAGCGGCGGCGGAGGAGGTCGGAGGGGTGCGTCCGGATGCGGCTGATGGTGTCGGGCTCGGCGGCGCTCCCGGTGCAGACGCTGGAGCGCTGGCGGGAGATCAGCGGCCACACGCTGCTGGAGCGCTACGGGATGACGGAGATCGGGATGGCGCTCTCCAACCCGCTGCGCGGGGAGCGCCGCCCGGGGTACGTGGGGGTGCCGCTCCCGGGGGTGGAGGTGCGGCTGGTGGACGAGGAGGGGAGCCCGGTGGAGCCCGGGATGCCCGGGGAGGTGGAGGTCCGCGGGGAGAACGTCTTCCGGGAGTACTGGCGTCGGCCGGAGGCCACGGCGGAGGCGTTCCGCGACGGGTGGTTCCGCACGGGGGACGTGGCGGTGGTGGAGGACGGGTATTACCGGATCCTGGGGCGGCGGAGCGTGGACATCATCAAGACCGGGGGGTACAAGGTGTCCGCGCTGGAGATCGAGGAGACGCTGCGGATGCACCCGGGCGTCGCGGAGTGCGCGGTGGTGGGGGTGGAGGACCCGGAGTGGGGCGAGCGGATCTGCGTGGCGCTGGAGACGCGGGACGGGGCGGAGCTCCCGCTGGAGGAGCTGCAGGGGTGGGCGAGGGAGCGGCTAGCTCCCTACAAGCTCCCGCGGGACCTGCGGCTGGTGGAGGCGCTCCCGCGGAACGCGATGGGGAAGGTGCTGAAGCCGGAAGTGGCGAAGCTGTTCGCGTCCTGACGCGGGCCGACCTGTTCCTTCGTTCTGTCGTTTACGTCAGGTGGGGCAGGGGAAGGGACCCGTCGGGCCCCGCAGCAGGCGCCGGAGAACCGTGGCGATTCGTGCCACTCCTACGTAGTCGGCCACGCGCCAGGCGGCCAGGAGGAGGAGCTGGAGCGCGATGATGCGCCCGTCGAAGTGCCAGGAGGCGACGCCCGAAAGGATCAGGTTGAGGTTCAGCAGGCACGCGCCCACCGCCGCCGGTACCAGCAGGAGCCCGCTGAAGAAGGCAAGCGCCACCGCGATCTCCGCCAGCGGGAGGCCGATGCTAAGCCAGCGGTCGGCGCCGGCGTCCAGCAGCGCCCGCGCGACGTGCCGGTAGGCGGGGAAGGGCGCCGGGGTCAGCCCCCGGGCGATGGCATCGAGCATGGAGTGCATAGGGTTCCCCGTCAGCCAGCCGCCCTCCACCTTCGCCATCCCGAACTGGAGCCAGACGGAGCCCAGGTAGATCCGCACCCCCAGCCAGAGGGGGGCGGTGAGCCGGCTGGAGAAGGGCCATGCCAGGATATTTCGAACCCGCCGATCGAGCGTGAGCATGGGGTTACTCCTTCAGTGGAAGAGAAACAACACCCACTGCTAGAGTAATCGTCGCGGGGTCGCGAAACAGCAGGGAAACGCCGGAACTTTGGTGAGGGTTCCACCGATTCTTGATTCGGAGCTATCCCCGCTCACGGGTAGGGAATTCTCCCATACCCACCGTCAGACACTCCACGGTGCCACGTCAATAGAAGGATTCGATTCCGTACCCGAACCGCTTGTTCTGCTCGGTCATGCGGAGGAAGTGGCGCAGGCGCTTGTCGAATTCCTCCGGCCGGTCCCGCGCGTCGTCGACGAAGGCGATCCGGATGCGCTGGTAGGGCCCGGAAAAGCCCTGGAAGTTCCTCCATGCCGCCTCGTTCGCCTGGAGCGCGCGCAGGATGTCCGGTGCGATCTCGAAGCTCTCCAGGTCCACGTCGCGCAGCTTCTCCAGCACGTCCGGCGCGACCTTCCCCTGCGCGATCAGCCTCCGCAGCCGCTCCTTGTTGGGCTGCGAGTAGCCGCTCCCGGGCCTCCGGGGCGAGAACCTCTGGGCGGTGTGGTCGACGTCCAGGGTCTTCCGGGTGCTGTCGATCCAGCCGAAGCAGAGCGCTTCCTCGACGGCATCGTTGTAGGGGATCCGCGGCCGGCCCGTGTGCTTGCGGGGGTAGACCAGCCATACCTCGGGATCGGTGCGGTAGTGCTCCTGCAGCCAGGCGCGCCAGGCTTCCCGGTCGGATACGTACAGGGTGCTGGTGATCTCCATGGAGTGTATCGCTGTTGCTCTCAGGTCATTTGGTCATTATGACTATAATGACC
>DATAAL010000120.1:0-4350 GCA_036260145.1 Longimicrobiaceae bacterium
TTCCTGGTTGCCACGCTCCGCGCCTTCGCGGTCCGCGCCACGGGGCGCGGCGACGGCGCCGTGGCGGCGGACTTCCGGGCGCGGGCGGACGCATATGTGGCCGCCGTGGAGGCGAACGGGTGGGACGGGGAATGGTACCGCCGTGCCTACTTCGACGACGGCGCGCCGCTCGGCTCCAGCGGGAGCGATGAGTGCCGCATCGACTCCATCGCGCAGAGCTGGAGCGTCATCTCGGGCGCGGGCGACCCGGAGCGGCAGGACCGGGCCATGCGCTCCTTCGAGGAGCACCTGGTCCGGCCCGACGCCCGCCTCCTCGTGCTGCTCACTCCTCCCTTCGACCGCACGCCACACGACCCCGGCTACATCAAGGGCTACCTCCCCGGGGTGCGGGAGAACGGAGCGCAGTACACGCACGCGGCACTCTGGGCGGTCCTCGCCACGGCGCTCCGCAGGGAGGGCGACCGGGCGTTCGAACTGTTCCAGATGCTCAACCCGCTCACCCACACCGGCACCCCGGCGGAGGTGGAGCGCTACCGGGTGGAGCCGTACGTGGTCGCCGCAGACGTGTACACGGCTCCCGGGCAGCTGGGGAGGGGGGGATGGACCTGGTACACGGGCTCCGCAAGCTGGACGTACCGGGTGGGGCTGGAAGCGATCCTGGGCTTCACCAAGCGCGGCGACACGCTTCTCGTCGAGCCGTGCGTCCCGGCGGCGTGGCCGGAGTTCTCCATCGAGTACCGCTTCGGCGGAGCGCTCTACGCCATCACCGTGCACGACCCCGGCGGGATCCGGGGCGGAGAGGCGGAGGTGAGCCTGGACGGACGGATCCTGGAGGGAGCGACTATTCCGCTCGTGGACGACGGAGCCCGGCACGAGGTGCTCGTACGGCCCCGGATCACGGAGCCTCCCCGCGGGCTTCGGCCCGGTCCTCCGCCGGAGTGACCGGGAGGGGCGCATCGGGAACGATCCCGGACGCACCGGGCGGGTTCGACGAGTCGAGCGGAGCGTACTCGTCGGCGAACATCTGCCACGTCACCAGGAAGAGCGCGGCCACGACCGGTCCCGCCACGAAGCCGGCGAGCCCGAACGCGGTGAGCCCCCCCAGCGTGGCGAGCAGGACCAGGTAGTCAGGCATCTTCGTCTCGCGCCCGACGAGGATGGGGCGGAGCACATTGTCCACGAGCCCGATGACGAGCGTCCCCCCGGCGACCAGCAGCATACCCTTCCAGAACGCCCCGGTGGCGAACAGGAAGATGGCGGCCGGGACCCACACCAGCGCGGATCCCACCGCCGGCAGCAGCGAGAGCACACCCATCGCCACTCCCCAGAACACGGCGGCCTGGATCCCCACGATGGCGAACAGTACCCCGCCGACGGCGCCCTGCACTGCCGCCACCACGATCGTCCCCTTGACCGTCGCCCGGGAGACCTCCGCGATCTTCCGGAACAGCCGCCTCTCCCGCGCGTCCCCCATCGGGATCGCGCGGACGAGCGCCTGGACGATCCGCTCCCCGTCCCGGAAGAAGAAGAAGAGGAAGTAGAGCATCAGCCCGAAGAGGACCCCGAGGGTGAGAGCGTTCTGCCCCACCGAGAGGGCCTGCCCGGCGATGTACTGCGTGGCCGACCCCGCCGCATTCTGGAGCGAGTCCCGCACCTGCTCGACCTCGATCCCGTAGCGCGTCAGCACGCGGGTGAGCGCCGGAACGGAGCGCTCGACGAAGCGGACGAGGGCGTCGGCATCGATCTCGCCCGACGCGATGCGCTGGTAGAGCCAGAGCCCCTGCTGCGCCAGGGCCCCGACGAGCAGCGCGGACGGGACCAGGACGACGACCACGACCGTGAGCGTGCCGAGGGCGGCCGCGAAGTTGCGCCGTCCCCGGAGGAGGACCAGCAGGCGCAGGAAGAGTGGCTGGAAGAGCATGGCGAAGACCGCCGCCCAGAACACCGGCAGCAGGAAGCCCCGCACCATCCACAGGAACAGCGCCGTCGTGACGAGCACGAGAGCGACGAAGACGCGGCTCTCCAGGTTCCGCAGGCGCATGTGGGTAGCGGCTGATAGGGTTCCGGCGGCACGGTGTCGTCGACGATCAGCGCCGCCTGGGCTCCACCGAGGAGACGGTCGGCCTTCTCGATGAGCACCTGCTGCAGGGCCGCGTCTCCCAGGGGGAGGTGCTGAGGAAGTGGTACAGCTGCTGCGCGTCGCCGGGACAGACGCGCTGGGCCAGGGGCTCCACGCTCTTGCGCTCCCCCGGCAGCAAGAGGCCGCGCACGTACAGGGGTGCCCAGTGCCGCTGCTCGGCTCGGCCCGGCCGATCCAGGAAGGGCTCCAGCCAGCGCTCCAGCCGGGCCACCCATGAGGGGGAGGATGCGGGTGAGGTCATGAGGCCCACCTCCACGATGCCGTTGTGGCCCCCCTGCAACTCCTATGCTCCCATTTGGCAGAGTATGGTATTAGAGGGGTTCCCGAGTCCGTGTAGAACCAGGCAGTAGCTCCAGAAGCTCTCGCCCAACCCGAAATCTCTACTCCCGTTCAGGAACTTCTCTAGCAAAACAGATCCATCTGCGGACCGGTTCTGATCCTGCGAAACGCCCCGGTTGAAAGATCGAGGCTCCGCTCGTTCAGTCCCAGCCGGTTGCAGGTGGTTTCAAAAAGGCGTCTCAGATGGGTCGCCCACACTCCCTCACCTTTCATCCGCTCATGGAACTGCGCCTCGTTTAACTTGCCACCACGTAGCTCCCGGACTCGGTTCAGGACCTTGTCCTTCCGCTCCGAAACATGCTGCTCCAACCACTGCTCGAAGAGATCCTTCACCGCGAATGGCAGCCGGAGCGGCACGTAGCCGGCGGACTGAGCCCCAGCCTGAGCTGCAGCCTCTAAGATGGCGGGCATCTCGTGGTCAGTCAGGCCGGGAATCACGGGTGCGACCATCACCCCTGTCGGAACCCCCGCAGCCGTTAACTCGCGGATCGCATCAAGTCGGCGGGCCGGAATCGACGTGCGAGGCTCCATCACCCGCTGAAGCTTTGGATCCAGTGTGGTGATGGAGAGGAAGACGAGCGCCGCTCCGAACCGGGCCAGCTCACTCAGCAGGTCGACGTCGCGCGTGACGAGATAGTTCTTCGTCACGATGCTGACCGGGTTCCGAGCCTCGGCAAGGACCTCCAGGCACCCCCGCGTAAGCTTGAGCTTCCGCTCTACCGGCTGGTACGGATCGGTGACCCCACTCATGGCGATAGTTTCCGGCTGCCACCTGGGCGACGAGAGCTCGCGCCGGAGAAGTTCAGGCGCATCCTCCTTCACCATGATCCTGGTCTCGAAGTCGAGTCCGGCGGAGAAGCCCAAGAACTCGTGGTTCGGCCGCGCGTAGCAGTAGATGCACCCGTGAGAACAGCCACGATAGCAGTTGATACTTACGTTGAACGGGATGTCCGGGCTGTTGTTGCGCGCGAGGATGCTCCTGGCCTGGTCGCGGAAGTACTGTGTGTTCGTCCGCGGATCTGGATTATCGGGGTCGCTTGGGATCGGCTCGAGTTCGACGTGGAGCTTCTCGAATCGATTCGGCGGGTTGTGGCTGGCTCCACGTCCCCGGATCGGAATGAGTTCCATAAGCTGCGACCACGCTTGAGTAAAGGAGATCTCTATACTCAAACTATCCCGAACACATCCCGAAAATCAAGCATGCCGGAAATGGGGGGATATACACTTGCTGGAACGAGCGACAAGCGGCTTCAGCCGGCGATCTCCGCCTCGTACCCACACTCCCGGACCGCGGCGCGGATCTCGTCCAGCGACACCCGGTCGTCCTCGAAGTCCACCTCGGCGCACTCGTCGGCGTGGCTCAGAACGACGCAGAAGACCCCGTCCAGCTCCCGGAGCCGTCGGGCGACCGTCGTCTCGTCCTCCTGCCGCAATCCCTTCACCCGGAGCTTCTGCGTCGGCATGTAGCGCTCCCTCGCTGGCGCCGGCCACTACTCTCCCGCACGGAGCGAACGCACGGATCGCACCACGGCCCCCGGGGAACACCTCTTGCGAAGAGTTTGCCTCCCAACGCTTTACTTTTTCAGGGAGGACCCATGGGTGACAAGGGCGGCGCATACGAGCACAGCAGCGGGACGACCGGCTTCGGCCAGGGAGAAAAACCCCCCCGGACCAGCGAGCACGCGGAGGCCACGATCCCCGCCAGCACCGACCGGAACGAGATCAACGTCAGGGAGCGGAACCAGAACCTCCCGGACCCCGACGAGGTGCGGCAGCCCGGCCGGACGCACCCGCATGGACCCGAGACGCATCAGGATACCCGGTTCACGCGCAAGAGCGGAGAGTAACCCCGCCGGCGGGTGGAGAAGCGG
>DATAAL010000121.1:0-17086 GCA_036260145.1 Longimicrobiaceae bacterium
GGCCCGGGGGGCGCTGGTGCTGCGCCCCAACTACCGCGGCTCGGCGGGGTACGGGGCGAGGTTCCGCGCCCTCAACGTGCGCAACCTGGGGGTCGGGGATGCGTGGGACGTCCTGTCCGGCGTGGACCACCTAGTGCGGACCGGGGTGGTGGACACCACCCGCATGGCGGCGATGGGGTGGAGCCAGGGGGGGTACATCTCCGCCTTCCTGGCCACCACCTCCAACCGCTTCCGGGCCATCTCCGTGGGCGCGGGGATCTCGGACTGGATGACCTACTACGTCAACACCGACATCCATCCGTTCACGCGCCAGTACCTCAAGGCCACCCCCTGGGACGACCCGGAGATCTACGCCCGCACGTCGCCCATCACCTACGTCAAGCAGGCCCGGACGCCCACGCTGATCCAGCACGGCGAGAACGACCGGCGCGTCCCCATCGCCAACGCGTACGAGCTCTTCCAGGGGCTGCAGGACCAGGGCGTGGACACCCGGCTCATCGTGTACCGCGGCTTCGGCCACGGCATCGACAAGCCCAGGGAGCAGCTCGCGGCCCTGTGGCACAACTGGCAGTGGTTCGCGAAGCACCTCTGGGGCGAGGAGGTGGAGCCGCCGCTGTAGGAGGTGCGCTCCGGGATGGCGCGGTTCTTTCATGGCGGGAGACCAGAATGTTTCCCTTCACGGAGGCATGCCCATGGCTCTCCCGCTTTCGCGTCGCCCGCCGTCGGACCCGATGCGCCTGCACCTGATGGAGGTGCGCCGCGGCCTTCTCCGCCTGCACAAGGCGCTGATCGACTCCGAGCGGGTCGTCTTCGAGCGCCGGAGCGGCCGCATGTCCAACGGGCAGTTCCTCCAGGCGCTCCTCCAGGACCCGTTCTTCGCCTGGCTGCGCCCCTTCTCGGGGTTGATCACCGAGATCGACGAGGCGCTCGCCTCCGACGAGCCGCCGGGACCCCTCGCCGCCATGGCGTACATCCAGCAGGTCCGGGCGCTGGTCACTCCGGAGCCCGGCTCCGAGCCGGCCGCGCGCTACGAACAGGTCCGCCAGCGGGACCCGGACGTCCTCGGCGCGCACGTGGAGCTGATCCGCCGCATCGCCGCGGCGGGACCGGTGGCGGCGTAGCACCGCCGCAACTTCCCCGGTCGCCCGGTGTACCGCGTCGCTGACCCGGGCTGTGCCCGTCCGCGCCGCGCCGCCCCTCCACGGCGGCGCACCGCTCCCCCTTCCGGAGAACCGTCGTGATGAAGCTGTTTTCCAGCCCTGGGCTGCTCGCACTCGCCCTCGTCGCCTGCGCCCCGGCGCAGACCGTCGCCGCCCCGGCGCCCGCTCCCGCGGCTCCACAGTCCCCCGGGGTGCAGCAGGCGGCCCCTGCCCTGGACACCGCTCCCGCCAACTGGTGGCTCCTGGACCCGGCCACCGAGCGTTTCCCCGGGATCGGCGCCGAGCGCGCGTACCGGGAGCTCCTGGCCGGGAAGCAGCCGCGGAAGCCGGTCGTGGTCGCCATCCTCGATACGGGGGTGGATGTAGAGCACGAGGACCTGGACGACAACCTGTGGACCAATGAGGACGAGGTCCCGGGGAACGGCAGGGACGACGACCGCAACGGGTACGTCGACGACGTCCACGGGTGGAACTTCATCGGGGGGCGGGACGGGCGGAACGTCAACCAGGACACCTACGAGCTGACCCGGGTGTACGCCCGGCTCCGGGCCCGCTGCGCCGACGCCACGGGTGCCCCGCAGCCGGGGCGCACCGGGTGCGAGCGGTACGCGGAGGTCCGGGCGGAATTCGATTCCACCGTACAGGAGAGGAGGGAGCAGCTCGAGCAGATCCGCAGTATCGACATGATCGTGGACCGGGCGACGCAGGTCCTCCGCGCGCACCTGGGGGCCGACTCGCTGACCCTGGAGAAGGTGCAGGCGATCCAGTCCTTCCGGCCGGACGTGACGCAGGCGAAGCAGATCTACCTGCAGCTCGCCGCGATCCGGGTCACCCCGGAGCAGATCGACGAGCAGCGCGAGTCGCTGGAGAACGACCTGCGCTACGGGCTCGACCCCAGCTTCGACCCGCGGCCCATCGTCGGCGACGACTACGCCAACCCCGTCGACCGGTCCTACGGGAACACCGACCTGGAGGGGCCCAACGCCGATCACGGCACCCACGTGGCCGGGATCGCAGCCGCGGAGCGCGGGAACGGCGGGATCAACGGGATCGCCTCCCCGGTGCGGATCATGGCCGTCCGGATCGTCCCCGACGGCGACGAGCGCGACAAGGACGTGGCCAATGCCATCCGCTACGCGGTGGATAACGGGGCGCAGGTCATCAACATGAGCTTCGGGAAGGCGTACTCCCCGGAGAAGCGGCTGGTGGACGAGGCGGTGCGCTACGCCGACTCCAGGGGGGTACTGTTGGTACACGCTGCGGGGAACGACGGAGCCGACCTGGACCGGGATCCCAACTTCCCCACCCCGATCTACGAGGACGGGGGACGGGCGCGGAACTGGATCGAGGTGGGGGCCTCTTCGTGGCCCGCCGCGGACAGCCTGGCCGCCTCCTTCTCCAACTACAGCCGGACCCGGGTGGACGTCTTTGCCCCGGGGGTGGACATCCTCTCCACCGTCCCGGGGAACCGCTACGAGCGCAACCAGGGGACGAGCATGGCCGCCCCGGTGGTCACCGGGATCGCGGCGCTGATCCTGGCGTACTACCCGGAGCTCTCCGCCGACGAGGTGAAGCAGGTGATCCTGGAATCGGCCACCCGCTACCCGGACCAGCGGGTGCTGCGCCCCGGGAGCGAGGGCGAGCAGGTCCGCTTCGGGGAGCTGTCCGCCACCGGCGGGGTGGTCAACGCCTACGCCGCCCTGCGGCTGGCGGAGCAGCGGGCCGCGGCGAAGCGGCGCTAGGCACACCCAGCACCTCCGCCACGATCCACCGTGGCAGCAGCGCCCCTGGATAACGACGCCCGAGGGGCGCGGGCGCTTCCTGGGGAGCTTGCTGGAGTGTCCTTCGTGTAGGGGGGAGGCTCCGTCGTTCCCCTCTCCCCTCGTGGGAGAGGGGTGGCGCGCAGCGCCGGGGTGAGGGGGCTACGGCCGGGTACCAGATTCGGCTGTTCCGTTGTAGCTTTCGCGCTCCTGTTTTCCGCGCCGCTCCCCCCTGTCCGTCGTCCGGTAGCCCTCTCCATGTCCACCATTCGGGAAACCACCCCTTCCGATCCCCCGGAGCGGCCCCGGGAGGGGGTGTGGCAGTCCGTCCGGGAGGCCCTGCGCGGGTCCCACCAGGACTACACCGAGGGGCCGATCGGACGCTCCATCTTCCTCCTCGCCGTCCCCATGGTGCTGGAGACGCTCATGGAAAGCGTCTTCGCGGTGGCGGACGTGTTCTACGTCGCCCGGCTGGGAGCAGACGCCGTGGCCACGGTGGGGCTCACCGAGTCCATGATGGCGCTGGTGTACACCCTGGCCATGGGGCTGGGGATCGGCGCCACGGCCACCGTGGCCCGGCGCATCGGCGAGGGGGACCCGGACGGCGCGGCCCGCGCCGCGGTGCAGTCGGTGGTGCTGGGAGTGGCCGCGGCGGCGGTGATCGGCGTCGTCGGGGTGGCGCTGGCGCCACGGCTCCTGGAGTGGATGGGAGCGTCCCCCGGAGTGGTGGCCATCGGTACGGGGTACACCCGGGTGATGCTGGGCGGGAACGCCGCGGTGATGCTCCTCTTCCTGGTGAACGCGGTGTTCCGCGGCGCCGGGGACGCGGCCATCGCCATGCGCGTCCTCTGGCTCGCTAACCTCATCAACATCATCCTGGCCCCGTGCCTGATCTTCGGTCCCGGGCCCTTCCCGGAGATGGGGGTGACCGGAGCCGCCGTCGCCACCACCATCGGGCGCGGCATCGGGGCGCTCTACGCGCTGTCGCGGCTCTTCCGCCCCGGCGGGAGGTTCACGGTGACCCGCCGGCACCTGCGGATCGAGCCCGAGCTCCTCGGCCGGATCGTCCGGCTCTCCGGCTCCGGCACCTTCCAGGTACTGATCGGGACGATGAGCTGGATCGGGCTGGTCCGCGTGATCTCCAGCTTCGGGAGCGACGCCCTGGCCGGGTACACCATCGGGATCCGGATCATCCTCTTCGCCCTCCTCCCGTCGTGGGGGATGAGCAACGCGGCGGCGACCATGGTGGGGCAGGCGCTGGGGGCGGGGAAGCCGGAGCGTGCCGAGCGGGCGGTGTGGCGGGCGGGGTTCTACAACCTGTGCTTCCTGGGGGTGGTGGGGGTGGTGTTCGTGGTGCTCGCCGGACCGCTGATCCGCCTGTTCACCGACGACCCCGCGGTGATCCCCTACGGCGTGGCGTGCCTGCGCACCATCGCCCTGGGATTCCTGTTCTACGCCTACGGGATGGTGATCACGCAGTCGTTCAACGGCGCGGGCGACACCTGGACGCCCACGGTGCTCAACCTGCTGGTGTTCTGGCTGTGGGAGATCCCGCTGGCCTACTTCCTGGCGATCCCGCTGGGCTGGGGGCCGCAGGGGGTGTTCACATCGGTGACGGTGGCCTTCTCCACCCTGGCGGTGGCGAGCGCGCTCGTCTTCCGGCGGGGGCGGTGGAAGACGCGGGTGGTCTGAACGGCGACTGCTTTACACTGCTTGGTTGGGCGTGCCCCCCGCTGGCGCGGGGGTCGGGCTGGCGCGCCGTAGGACACGATACGGCCGTGTCCAACGGCGGCGAGACCCACGATACCGCTGTGGGTCTCGCCCCTGCGGGCGCACATCCCTCACGTAACTGCCTACGTCGCCATGATATCCTGCCGTCGCTCCCCTCTCCTGGGACTGGAAGAGGGTGGCGAGCCTGCGAGCCGGGTGGGGGTCTCGGGCAGCCATGAAATACGTTGCGCAAATCTGGTCGAGCCAATAGTCATTAAGCAGTGTCGTTCCGGAATTATCCTGATCCTGCCCGCTACCTATTCCCTCCTGATTCGATGAACACCGCTACGAGAACCACTGCTCGTGTATCCGCCCGCTCCCCTCTGCTCATTGCCTGCGTCCTGGGCCTGGGCGTTACCTGTGCTCCGGCAGCCTCGGCTCAGGCGGATCCCGGCCATGCCCCCTCCTCAGCATGCCCGGCTCCCGTCACGAAGCTGACCGATCTCCTTCCCGACGGGCGAACTCTCTCCGCTGCATTCGACTCCCTCCTCCTGCTCGTACCGGGAGCGGATATTCCGAACAGGCTGGAGCTGATCCCGTACACGACCGAGCCACAACTCGACAATCGCAGCGAGGTGGCTCGCCTGCTCGGACGGCTCTACCCGCGGGATCTACGGCGTTCCGGAGCCGGTGGGCGGGTGGGGGTCACCTTTCTGGTGGGGACGGATGGACACACTATCGGCCCTCGCGTCACGGGACCATCCGGGCATACGAACCTCGACCTCGCTACCGTGCGCGTGGTGGAAAGCATGCGCTACCGTCCCGCACGGAACGGACGGTGTGTTGTACCCTACTTCATGAGCATTCCGATCGATTGGATGACCGTGAGGGAGTAGGCGGTCGTACCTCGTCCAGCGGCGGCGAGCCCGCGCGAGCCGGGCGGAGGCGAGGGAGCGCGCCTCCACCCCCTTCTCCTGGCACCCACCGGGCTGTATCCTGTCGGAACACTCCTACATCCGGTCTCCCTTTGCTCCCGGGCGCGATGCTCGACGCTCTCCGCTGGCTCCTCCTCGCTGCCGGTGCCCTCATGGTGGGCGGGACGCTCCTGGGGTTCAGCCGCAGCCCGCGCTGGTTCATCCGCCTCTGGGACTTCCCCCGGGTGCAGATCGCCGTCGTGGCGACGGTGTCGGGGGCGCTGTACGCTGCCTTCTTCTTCCTCGGGAGCGCGATCGAGTGGGTGTGGCTGGCGGCCGTGGGGCTCTGCGTGGGGTGGCAGGCGTACAGGATCTTCCCTTACACCCCCCTGGCCCGCAGGCAGGTGAAGCGGAGTGGGCGCCTCCCCCACGACCGGGACTCGCGCGGGCGGCGCTTCCGCCTGCTGATCTCCAACGTACGCATGGAGAACCGGGCCACCGAGCGCCTCCTCCGCGTGATCCGGGAGAACGATCCGGACCTGGTCCTGGCGGTGGAGACCGACGAGCGGTGGGCGCGGGCCTTCGACTCCCTGGCCTCCGTGTACCCGCACGCGGTGCGTCATCCGCGGGGGAACTATTACGGGATGGTGTTGCTGTCGAAACTCCCCCTGGTGGACCCCCGGGTGGAGTTCCTGGTGCAGGACGACATCCCCTCCATCCACACCGGGGTGGAGCTCCCCGGCGGCGACCGCATCTTCCTGCACGGGCTGCACCCCCGGCCCCCGGAGCCGGTCCGCGGCCAGGACTCCACCCCGCGCGACGCGGAGCTGGTGATCGTGGGGCGGCGGATCGGCGAAGGAGAGAGGCGCCCCACGGTGGTGGCGGGGGACCTGAACGACGTGGCGTGGTCGCCCGTCAGCGAGCTCTTCCTCCGGCTGAGCGGGCTGCTGGACCCGCGGGTGGGGCGGGGGATGTTCAACAGCTTCAACGCCAACAACCCGTTCTTCCGGTACCCGCTGGACCACGTCTTCCACTCGGACGACTTCCGGCTGGTGTCGCTCCGGCGGCTCCCGCACATCGGCTCCGACCACTTCCCGCTGCTCATCGAGCTGAGCTACGAGCCGGAGGGGGAAGCCGGGCAGCCGGAGCCCGGGAAGCGCCCGGGGGACGAGGAGGAGGCGCGGGAGAAGCTGGTGGAGCAGGCCGAGGCGGCGCGCACCGGGGACGACCGTCCCTCGCGGGAATGAGCTCCCACCCCGCGCTCCCGGTCACGCGCGCGCAGCGGGCCCGCGCGTACGCGGTGCACCTGTACACCGCCTCGGGAGTGGTCCTCGCGCTCCTAGCCGCGGTGGAGACGTGTGCGCCGGAGCCGGAGCCCCGGTGGGTGTTCCTGTGGCTGGCGCTGGCGGTGGTGGTGGACTCCACGGACGGGCCGCTGGCGCGCCGGTGGCACACCAAGACCTGGGCGCCGAGGATCGATGGGCGGACCATCGACGACATCGTCGACTACCTTACGTACACCTTCCTCCCGCTCCTCCTGGTGTGGCGGATGGGGTGGCTCCCCGCGCCGGGAGAGGTGTGGGTGGCGCCGGCGCTGATGGCGAGCCTGTTGGGATTCGCCAACACCGGGGCTAAGGATGAGCAGGGCGGGTTCTTCCTGGGATTCCCCTCGTACTGGAACGTCGTGGCGTTCTACACCGGGATCTGGTTCGAGCGCCACGGCCCATGGTTCAACGCCGCGGTGCTCGCCGTCCTGACGGTGCTCACCGTGCTCCCGGTGCGCTTCCTGTACCCGAACCTGGCGCCCCGCCCCTGGAAGGTCCCGCTGATCGCGGGGGGAGTCGTGTGGGCGCTCCTGGTGGCCGCCATGGTCCCGGCGTACCCCCACGTCCCGGGGGGGCTGCTCTGGGCCTCGCTGGTGTACCCGGCCCTGTACGCCGCGCTCTCGGTCTATCTGGACGCGGCGCGGCGGCGCGGCCCTCCCCGCGCTCCCTGAGCGATCCCCTTCCGGGCTCGGGTGTATAGGTGCCTGGGCCGTCCGTGCCGCCCGCGTTAGATTGTAGCCGGAGCACACCGCTCCGCGCCGAAACACGCCGATCCCATTCGACCGAGTCCGTATGTGCGTCCTCTGCAACGCGGAGAGCCTCCGCCTCCTCATCGTCCCGGTCCGCTCCCTCGCGCCCCTGAAGCTGGCCGAGGCCATCCGGGTGGCCCGGGACGCCGCCGTGCAGTACGCGGTGGATACCGTGGATGCGCTCCGGGACGACCCCGGCTCCACCCTCCCCTGGAAGGTGGAGCCCGAGGAGTACGTCGGCTTCGTGGTGAACCGTGCCGAGGAGGACGCCGTCGGCACCCCGGCGGAACTGCGGGCGTGGACCACCTCCTATGCCGAGGAGTACGCGGACGACCCGCGCGTCCAGGCCTTCGTCTCCTCCGTGGCCGAGTGGCTCGCCACCTATCGCGCCCGGATCGAGGAGCAGCGGGGGCTGGTGTCGCGCTTCCTGGAGGCGCGCTCCGACTCGGTGGTGTTCGCGGGGGTGGGGTTCGGGTCGGAGCTGTACTTCCGGCACGCGGAGCACACCTACGTGGCGCTGACCGACGAGGAGGCGCTGCAGATCGCCGTGGAGCGCGTGGCGTGGGGGCTGCACCGGGAGGACCCGTCGGTGCTGTTGCACTACACCGGCCTCCCGGACGGAGCGGTGGACATCCTGGCCGACGCGCAGAAACGCCCCGAGGACGAGGCCAACCAGGTGCTGGCCGGGATGGTGGACGTCACCGCGCTGGCCGAGGACACCCTGAGGCAGAACGGACACGGCTGGCTGGTGGCCGACCCGGAGAACGGGGAGGTGGTGGAGCAGCGCTTCGGGGACCGGGTGGTCATCCGCTTCCGCGAGACGGAGGACGACGCCGAGGACGAGTAGTCGCGGCGCGTCGTACCTCCCCGCCTCCCTCCGCTGTCCGTGCGTCAACGCGGCGGGTTCCGCTCCCACGAGCCGTACATCGGGTTGGGGAGCACGATATAGGTGCGCCCGAAGGGCTCCAGCGCGCCCGGCTGGTCGCGCGCCGCCTGGATGAGGTTGGGGAAGTCCTGGATGTTGTCCCCCACCCACATCAGCACGCGCAGCGGCGGGAGCCCCTGCACGGCGGTCCCCGCCTGCACGGCCTGGAAGCGCGGGTTCTTGTCGCTCTGTCCCCCCACGCGGCAGAGCACGGCGTCGGGCACCACTCCGATCTTGATCAGGTTCTCGCGAGTGTCGGGGCAGTACGGCTCATCGCGGTTGGTCACGATCGCCACGCGCCCCCCCATCTCCTTCACCTGCCGGATGAACTCCACGGCCCCGGGGACCGCCCCCGCGCGCCGTTCCCGCACCCAGGTGTCCCAGCTCTCGGCGGTGTACCCGGTGCCGGCCTCGAAGCGCTCCTTCTGGTACGCGGAGTTGTCCACCACCGTCTCGTCGGCGTCCAGGATCACCGCCCAGCTCCCGGCCTGCGTGCCCCGGGCAAGCTCGCGGATCCGCTCCCCGGCGACACGGTACGCCTGCAGCGCCAGCGCGCGGTACTCCGCCGAGGTACGGACCCAGTGGATATCCCGGGGGAGCGCCGGCTGCTGCGCCGCGGGCGGCGCCTGCGCGGGTGGAGGGGCGGGGACGGTGGCGGACGCGCACGCCGCCAGGGAGGCCAGGGCCAGGGGAACCAGGTACTTCGGCATCGCATCGTCTCCGGAAGCGGGGTTGCACTGCGGGTGACCGCCTGCGAGAGATGTGTCTACGTCCCACGCTCCCCGCGCGCAAGGGCGCGGGCGCGCGGTTTGCACGCGCGGGAGCCGGCGCCTGAAAGGAGGACCTCGTGGGAACGGACGACCGGGAAAAGGTGCGGGCGGTGAATCCGGCCAGGCGGCGCGACGAGCCCCGTCGGGATCCCTCGCCGCGGGAGGGGGCGGGGGAGGAGGGGGTGAAAGTGACCCAGGGCGAGGAGCTGGACCCGCGCGGACAGGGCGGGCTGAACGAATAGCGCCGGGCGGGGACCCCGCCTCCACCCGGAAACGATTCGCGGAAGGACGGGCGACCCGCCCTCCCCCGGGCTCGGGGGAGGGCGTTCTGTCGTGGGATGGGACCGGTGTCTCCGGTGCGCTACGGCGGGGGCCTGCTCCGGGAGCGGAGGATCTGCGGATCCGGTATCAGTACCACCGGTTCAACTCGATCCCCGTGTAGTAGTGCTTCAGGATCTGCTCGTACGAGTGCCCCTTCTCGGCCATCCCCACGGCGCCGGTCTGCGACATCCCCACCCCGTGGCCGAACCCCCCACCGTAGACGCGGTATCCCGCCAGCTCCTTGGACGACGGGTCGGTCAGCGGCTCGATGAAGAAGAGGGTGCTGAGCAGGCTGGTGGGTGTCCCGCTGGCGTTGATGTACTTGAGCGAGGAGCGGATCCGGTCCCGGGTGTCGGTGAAGGTCCCGGCTTCGGTGACGTACTCGATCCTCATCACCCGCCCCGAGGGCCCACGCTCCGTGACGTTGATCGCCAGCACCTTCCCCACCGGCTGCTGCGCGTAGGCGGAGATCACCTGGCTGATCTCGGCCATGGTCCACTCGAAGGTCCAGCGGTGGAAGCGGGACCAGTCGGACTCGAAGTCGCCCTCGCCGGTGTTCCGCAGGGAGACCGGGTTCGCGTGCCGCCGGAAGACCTCCAGCGACGGGACGTGCTCGAACGCCTGGCCCCGCTCCGCGTCCGGCCTGCCGCGCAGGTACGCGGCCGGAGGCGCGTTGAACACCTCCTCGTTGTTGGCGCTGAACCCTCCGTTGGCGGAGGAGTAGAGCGTGGAGATCAGGCTTCCGTTGTAGGTGGCGACGACCCCCGCCGTCTCGTCCACGGCCTGGTTGGAGAGCGGGTGCTCGTCCTGGTAGCCGCCGTACACCTGGTCGGCGGTGGTGGGGAGCAGGTCGTACCCGTCCGAGCTGCGCTTGCCGAGCCCCGAGAGGGCGTAGGTCCGGGCCGCCACCGCCTGGGCCTTCAGCGCCTCCAGCTCCGGGAAGGCGATGGGGCCGAGCTCGCGGGGGACCACGCCGTACAGGTATTGCTCGATGGGGAGCTCGTTCACCCCGGCGAGCTGGTTGGGCGGGAGGGAGCTGTTCTTGATCACCTCGGCCACCCCGCGGTACCTGCGCGTGGAGGCAGGGGTCCCGATGGTTGCCAGCCCCGTGACCGGCGTCAGCACCACGGGCGCCGGGGAGGTCACCGAGGTGCTCCCCCAGGTGACCACGTACTGCGTCACCCCGGTGGTGATGGTCACCGTGCGCCAGAAGGCGTCGGCCGGGACGCTCGGGATCGCGGCGCGCACCTGGTTCCGGTAGGCCGCCTCCGCCGCCGTGTTGGCCGGGAGGGGGCGCTCGCCGATGAACACCCGCCAGCAGTTGATCGTCGGCGACGTGAAGAACACGTAATAGGTGGGGAAGCCCGCCGCGTCTCCCCTGGCGACCCACGCGTCGCGGTCCGCGACGCTGGGCGTACAGACCACCTGCAGCCTGCGGCTCGAAGTGGTGACCGTGGTGGAGGCGAGGGTGACGTCCACCTGCTCGTTGTTCCCGGTCAGGAGCAGCGCTCCGGTGGACTTGTTCCGCACCTGGAACTCCCCCGTCCCGCCGATGCGGACGGTGGAGGCGGCCGGAACCACCCCGATACGGATGAGCCCGTTGAAGGCGAGCGTGCTGATCCCACCCGCCTCCGATTCCTCCCCCCGGGACTCGTCGACGTAGATGTCGCCGGTGTCCGCCTCCACTACGGCCGACTCGTTGAACGCCGGCGCCGCCGACGGACCCGTCGGGACCCGGTCGGCGCACGCGGTCAGGATCGCGAAGGGGGCCAGCCAGCCCACGGTTCGCATGAAGCAGGATCGGGAGGAGCGCATCGAGGACTTCTCCGTTTGGAAAGGGTGCGGAGCGATCCGCAGGGGTGGTGTGGAGTGCTACGTTCGGGGAAGCCCGGCGGTTTGTCAACCTTTTCCCGCCTGTTTTGACTCCGGGTGCCGGCGCCGGGCGCGGGCGCTCCCTTGACACCGCGCCCGCGAGGGTACAGCCTGAGCGGGTGGGGGTCCGGCGCGGCACACTCTACCTCTCGAACCGCATGAACGCCCGTTTTGCGAGCCTGCTCCTCTGCGTCGCGCTGGCCGCCTGCGCGGGAGGCCGCAGCGCCGGGGACGCCGGGGATACCGGGGAACTCCCCCCGCGGGATCAGGAGACGGAGCAGGAGGTCCGCAGCCTGGAGGAGCAGCGGTTCGCGGCCATGGTGCGGGGCGACACCGCCGGAGTGGGGAGGATCCTGGCCGACGACCTCACCTACACCCACTCCACCGGCGTGGTGGAGAGCAGGGACCAGTTCCTCGCCGGGATCGCGGCCGGGATGTTCCGCTACGAGGCCATCGAGCCCGAAGAGGTCCGGGTCCGCGCCTACGGCACCGCCGCGGTGGTTACCGGGCGGGCGCGGATGCGGGTCCGCACTCCGGCGGGCGCGCAGGCGTTCCGCATACGCTACACCGACGTGTACGCGCTCCGCGAGGGACGCTGGCGGATGGTGGCCTGGCAGTCCACGCGCATCCCCGAGTGAAGAGCCGGCCGCCGCATGCCGAGGAGCCCGCGCCCCGACCACCACCTCCCCGACGGCCGCTTCCGGATCCCCTGGCCGCTGGAGGGGGCGGAGCAGCGCACCACGGGCGAGCTCCTCCGCTGGCAGTGGGAGCGGCTGACCCGGCGGCTCCCCCCGGGCCCGAGCCCCGGCTCGCTCCTCCTGGTGCAGCCCCGGATCGCATGCCCCCGAGCCCCGGCGGACGAGGTGCGGATCACCTGGGTGGGGCACGCCACCTTCCTGGTCCAGGTGGGCGGACTGAACCTGCTCACCGATCCGGTGTGGAGCCGGAGGGCGTCCCCGCTGCAGTGGCTCGGCCCCGCGCGCTTCGTCCCGCCGGGGGTGGACTGGAAGGACCTCCCCCGCATCGACGCCGTTCTCCTCTCCCACGACCACTACGATCACCTGGACGAGAGGACCGTCAGGCGTCTGCACGCCCGCTTCGGCGACGCCCTCCGCTGGCTGACCCCGCTCGCCTACCGGGAGTGGCTCGCGGCGAGGGGGATCGGCAACGTCACGGAGCTGGACTGGGGGGAGGAGACGGAGCTGGCGGGGGAGGCGGGACCCGTCCGGGTCGTCTGCCTCCCCGTGCAGCACTGGACCCGCCGCAGACTGCGGGAGTTCAACGACCGGCTCTGGGGGTCGTGGCTCCTGGAGGCTCCCGGCGGGCGGCGTATCTACTTCGCGGGGGACAGCGGCTACTTCCCGGGATTCCGGGAGACCGGGGAGCGCCACGGCCCCTTCGACGCGTCGCTCCTCCCCATCGGAGCGTACGAGCCGCGCTGGTTCATGCGCCCGGCGCACATGAACCCCGAGGAGGCGGTGCAGGCGTACCGCGACCTTGGCGGCAGGGGGGTGTTCGTCGGGATGCACTGGGGGACCTTCCGCCTCACCGACGAGGACCCGCTGGAGCCCCCCGTGCGTACCCGGGCCGCCTGGGCGGAGGCGGGGCTCCCTCCGGACTCCCTCTGGATCCCTCAGCACGGGGAGACGCGGGTGGTCCCCCGCGCCGCCGGCTCCAGGGAGGACCCATGACGGCCGGATAGCCCCGCTCTCTAGGGTGTGCGGCTGGTGTCGCCGGCGCCGCCCCGGATACTGTCGGTGTTCGACTGGCGCAGCGTGTCCCCGGTGGCCGTGGCGGTGGGCTCCGCGGACTCCGCCGGGGGCGGCGTGGTCTGGATGGCCTCCCCCGTGACCAGGGAGTCGGTCTGCGTGGCCGGCTGCCCGGCGGACGAGCCGGTGTCCTCGTCGGGGTTGTTGTGCTGCCGCTCGCTGCTGCACGCGGCGATGCCGGCCGCGAAGGCCAGCGCGAGGACGACTCTGGATCTGGACATCGGGCTTCCGTGTCTGGTGTTCGTGTCGGCGCGACGGTTACGGCATCCCGCGTACCACGCGCGCGGAAGCACGAAGGGGCGGCCCGGCAGGCGAGCCGCCCCTCCCCCGCTCCGGGTGGGAGGTTACCGCATGGCGTCGGGGTTCACCACGCGCTCGGCCAGGGCGCTGAGCCGGTGGTCGGTGTTCCCCTCCTCGTCCAGCGTCTGCTGGAGGAGCCGCGCCTGGTCTTCCAGGCCGAGCTGCCGGGCGAAGGTGCGGACGGTGCCGTACCCGGCGATCTCGTAGTGCTCTACCCGCTGCGCCGAGGTGATCAGCCCGGCGTCCAGCACGTCGGACTCCACCTTCATCTGCATCAGCTCCTCCCCTTCTTTCAGGAGCCCCTCCATCCCCTTGCAGTGGTGCCCGGCGGGCTTCTCGCCCAGGTCGCTGAACACCTGCTCCAGGCGCCGCACCTGCTCTCGGGTCACCTGCTCGTGCTCCTGGAACGCCGCCCTCAGCTCGGGGTTCGAGGCCTTCTCCGCCATCTCCGGGAGTGCCTTGAGGATCTGGTGCTCGGCGCTGTACAGGTCGCGGAGCTGGTCCACGTACAGGTCCTTCAGCGAGTCCATCTTCATGCGTACCTCCGCGTAAGCCGTTTTCGGATACCCACTTGCCGCCCGGGGCCACCCCGGCTCGGGGCGTAGTTCCGATGCATGCCGCGTACCACGACGGCGCCGCCCGGCTCCCCGCGCGGGGCGGATTGCTTCTTCGGAGGGAGGGTCGTAACTTGTACGTTGGAATCGTACAACTCTTCCCGGGGAAGAATCAGGATGAGGAAACGGATGACCGTCTCGGAGGCGAGGGCCAGGCTCTTCGACCTGGTGGAGTACGTGACGGAGACCCCGGACGCGGCGGTGGTGATCGAGCACCGGGACCGCAGGGAGCGGGCGGTGCTGATCAACGAGTCGCACTACCAGTACCTGGAGGCGCTCGCCAGCCGGGTCCGGAAGGAGGCGGAGTCGCGGCCTTTCAGGCTGGCGGGGAGCCTGGCCTCGCCTGACGAATCGGAGGACGTGGATCTCGGCGACGTCATCGACCAGATCCGCAGGGAGCAGGCGGAGCTCTTCCGGATAAAGATGGACACGATGTTCGCCGATGACTGAGATCGCGATAACGGATACGCACCCGCTGGTCTGGTACGCGCGCGGAGAGTATCGGCGGCTGGGAACGAGCGCGCGCAACGTATTCGACGCCGCGGACCAGGGCCAGGCGGTGATCTACGTACCGACGGTTTCGCTCGTGGAGTTGGGAGAGGGCATGTGGCGCGGCAGGATCCCCATCGCGGGCTCTTTCACCTCCTGGGTCGATCGGCTGTTCTCCTCGCGCAACTTCGTCCCCGTGGACCTGACCACCGAGATCGTGCTGCGGGCCGAGGAGTTCTACGCCATCCCCGAGCGCGGCGACCGGCTGATCGCGGCCACCGCCGCGCACCTGGGCTACCCGCTGATTACCCGGGACCCGGCGATCGCGAAGGCGGCGGGGGTGGAGCTGGTCTGGTAGCCATCCGACCGTGGCGGCGATCCCCTTGCCGAGCAGCCGTCCCGCGCTTCTCTTCCGACTCTCCGGCACCACTGCCCCGTCCTCCCGCACCCAGCGACCTCCCATGCGCCGACCCGCCCTGCTCCTGGCCTGCCTCGTCCTCGCGGGAGCCTGCGCCTCGCTTCCGCGGGCCGGTGGCCTCCCGCCGGAGCAGGAGGCGTTCTGGTCCGGCCTCCGCCGGCTCTGCGGACGGGCGTACCAGGGGACGCTCGCGCAGGGGAACGCCTCGGACACGGCCTTCGTCCGGAACGCGCTGGTGATGCACGTGCGGGAGTGCGGGGACCGGGAGATCCGCATCCCCTTCCACGTCGGCGAGGACCGCTCGCGCACCTGGGTGGTCACCCGCACGGCCAGCGGCCTCCGCCTCAAGCACGACCACCGGCACCGGGATGGGACCGAGGACCGCGTCACCCAGTACGGAGGTGACACGCGCGGCCCGGGGAGCGCCACGCGGCAGGAGTTCCCCGCCGACAGCTTCACGGCTTCGCTGATCCCGGCCGCCGCCACGAACGTGTGGACCCTGGAAGTCGTCCCGGGAGAACGCTTCGCCTACGCGCTCCGGCGGGAAGGGACGGACCGCCGCTTCCGGGTGGAGTTCGACCTGCGCCGCCCGGTGCCGCCCCCGCCCGCGCCCTGGGGCTCCGAGCCCTGACGCGGACACGCTCGATCCTCTCCCCTCCCCCGCCGTCCGTGACGGGGGCGCCTCCCGAACCCTTCCACCCGACCTCGCGCCGATGCGCTCCATCCGCACCCCGGCCGTCGCCGTGCCGCTTGCGCTCCTCGCCGCCTGCGCGCCGCGGGCTCCGGCTCCCACGCCCTCTCCCGCCGACCTGGTGGTGGTCAACGCCCGGGTTTGGACCGGCGACCCCGCCCGTCCCGAGGCCCGGGCCCTCGCCGTGCGCGGCGGGCGGATCGCCGCCGTGGGCCCGGACGCGGAGGTCCGCGGGACCATCGGACCGGAGACGCGGGTGGTCGACGCCGGGGGCGGGATGCTCGTCCCGGGCTTCATCGACACGCACGTGCACTTCGTCACCGGTGGGTTCCGGCTGGCCTCGGTGCAGCTCCGCGACGCCCGCACCCCGGCGGAGTTCATCGCCCGGATCCGCGACTTCGCGCGCACCGTCCCGCCGGGAACCTGGATCACCGGGGGCGACTGGGACCACGAGCAGTGGGGGGGCGAGCTCCCCCGGCGCGACTGGATCGACTCCGTCACCGCCAGTCACCCGGTGTGGGTCAACCGGCTGGACGGGCACATGGCGCTCGCCAACACCGCCGCGCTCCGTACCGCGGGGGTGACGCGCGAGACGCCGGAGGTCCCGGGCGGGACCATCGTCCGCACGACGGGTGGGGAGCCCACCGGGGTGCTCAAGGACAACGCCATGTCGCTGGTGAGCCGTGTGGTCCCGGACCCCTCGGCCGGGATGAACGACCGCGCCCTCGACGCGGCCATGCGCTACGTGGCCGCCCGGGGCGTCACCTCCGTCCACAACCTGGGGAGCTGGACCGATCTCGCCACCTTCCGGCGCGCGCACGCCGCGGGGGGGCTCCTCACCCGGATCTACGCGGCGGTCCCGCTGGACGACTGGGAGCGGCTCCGCGACACGGTGGCGGCGCGGGGGCGGGGCGACGAGTGGCTCCGCATCGGCGGGCTCAAGGGGTTCGTGGATGGCTCCCTGGGCTCCCACACCGCCGCCTTCCTGGCTCCCTTCACCGACACCCCGGACGACAGCGGCCTCCTGGTGAACACCCCCCAGGAGCTGTACCGCTGGACCTCGGGGGCGGACCGCGCCGGGCTCCAGGTGATGGTGCACGCCATCGGCGACCGGGCCAACCGCCTGCAGCTCGACATCTTCGAGCGCGTGGCCCGGGAGAACGGCCCGCGCGACCGGCGCTTCCGCATCGAGCACGCGCAGCACGTCGCCCCGGCCGACCTCCCCCGCTTCGGGGCGCTGGGGGTGATCCCCAGCATGCAGCCGTACCACGCCATCGACGACGGGCGCTGGGCCGAGAA
>DATAAL010000122.1:0-1891 GCA_036260145.1 Longimicrobiaceae bacterium
AGCAGACCACCCGCGACCGCGAGCGGCAGGTCACCCCGCGCACCGTCCGGCCCCGGACCACGACCGGAACGCAGCCCCCCATCGGGGGGCAGCGTCCACGGCGCTAGGGAAGGCGAATCCACGTGCCCGTCCAGACCCGTCCCGGCGACCCGTCGATCACCCCCGAGCTGGTGGCCGACCACGGCCTCTCCGAGCACGAATACGAGCTGATCCTCGGCATCCTGGGACGCGAGCCCACCTACACGGAGCTGGGCGTCTTCAGCGCCATGTGGTCGGAGCACTGCGGGTACAAGAACTCCCGACCGCTCCTGCGCCAGTTCCCCACCGAGGCGCCCTGGGTCCTGCAGGGCCCGGGGGAGAACGCCGGCGTCATCGACGTGGGGGACGGACTAGCGGTGGCCTTCAAGATCGAGTCCCACAACCACCCCTCCGCCGTCGAGCCGTACCAGGGCGCCGCCACGGGCGTGGGCGGGATCCTGCGCGACGTCTTCACCATGGGGGCGCGCCCGATCGCCTGCCTGAACTCCCTGCGCTTCGGCGAGCTGGACGGCCCCGGCTCCGACCGGGTGCGCTACCTGTTCGCGGGGGTGGTGAAGGGGATCGGCGACTACGGCAACTGCGTGGGGATCCCCACCGTGGCGGGGGAGGTGTACTTCGACTCCGCGTACGAGGGGAACCCCCTGGTCAACGCCATGGCGATCGGCCTGATGCGGCACGAGGAGCTCATCAGGGGAGTGGCCGAGGGGGTCGGGAACCCCATCATGGCGGTGGGATCGAAGACGGGGCGCGACGGGATCCACGGCGCCACCTTCGCCTCCGCGGAGCTCACCGAGGAGAGTGGGGCCAAGCGGCCGATGGTGCAGGTCGGCGACCCCTTCACCGAGAAGCTCCTCCTGGAGGCCTCGCTGGAGCTGATCCGCTCCGGTCACATCGTGGGGATCCAGGACATGGGAGCGGCGGGGCTGGTCTCCTCCTCCACCGAGATGGCGGCGCGCGGAGGGACGGGGGTGGACATCGAGATCACCCGCGTCCCGGTGCGGGAGCCGGGGATGGCCCCCTACGAGATCCTCCTCTCCGAGACGCAGGAGCGGATGCTGGTGGTGGCGAAGAACGGCCGCGAGGAGGAGGTGCGGCGGATCCTGGCCCGGTGGGACCTGGACGCGGAGACCATCGGCCAGGTGACCGACACCGGGATGTACGTGGTGCGCGAGAACGGGACGGTGGTGGTGGAGATCCCCGGGGAGCCGCTGGTGACCGGGTGCCCCACCTACACCCGCGAGGGGGTGGAGGACCCGGAGATCGCCGCGCTGCGCCGCTGGACCCCGGCCGAGCTGGACCCGGCGGAGACGGCCGTGGATCCGACGGATGCCCTGCGCCGGCTCCTGGACTCCCCCACCGTCGCCTCCAAGCGCTGGGTGTACGAGCAGTACGACAGCACGGTGCGCACCAACACCGTGGTGGGCCCCGGGTCCGACGCGGCGGTGCTCCGCCTGAGGGGGACCAACCGCGGGATCGCCGCCACCGTGGACTGCAACGCCCGCTACGTGTTCCTGAACCCGTACCGCGGGGGACAGATCGCCGTGGCCGAGGCGGCGCGGAACCTGGTGTGCTCCGGCGCCCTCCCCCGCGCCGTGACCGACAACCTGAACTTCGGGAATCCGCTCAGGCCCGAGGTGTACCACCAGATGTCGGAGGCGCTACGGGGGATGTCCGAGGCGTGCCGCGTCTTCCGGACCCCCGTGACCGGGGGGAACGTCTCCCTCTACAACGAGAACCCCCGCGGCGCCATCTACCCCACCCCCACGGTGGGGATGGTGGGGATCGTCGAGGACCTGGCGCACGTCACCACCCTGGCCTTCCGGGCGGAGGGGGACGCCATCGTCCTGCTGGG
>DATAAL010000123.1:0-10023 GCA_036260145.1 Longimicrobiaceae bacterium
GGAGGTTCGTGCGCAGCTGGGCATGGAGACGCAGCGGCAGTGGTCGGACCTGGCCATCGCACGCACGACGCCGTGCCTGCTTGGCCTCTTCTCGCTCGTAGCCCTCATGGCCGAGCAACTTCACCAGCACGGAGCGCTACAGGTGCGCCAAGCGGCGTGGTATGAAAAGCCCGTCCCGACCTTTAGCGATGCGCTCGCTGCCGTGCGGCGCGAGATCTGGCGGCACGAGGGTTTCTCTATGTCCGAGGGCAGGGGCGAGACGTTGAAAATCCCTCGCGTCCTCTTGGAACGGCTGACCCACGTGCTCGCCTATGCAGCGTGATTGGCTAAAGTCGAGATCAGCCGCTCGATCAAAACCCGGTGAAGCACGCCATAGCGCAGCTCCAGCCAGAGGTCGCCGGTTGCGGTGCGAGGCCGGAACGACGGCGCCTCAACCGGGAGCAGTGCAGGGCCCACGTAGCTCCAGTTTCCTGGTTTCCCGATCCGGAACGCAAGCTCCGAAGTTGTGAGGAAGTCCAGGAACACCTGCCTTTCGTCCGGCTCGTGGTCCTTCCAGATCCATTCGGCATCCTCAACTGTGATCACGCCCCCGGCGCGGATGATCCGCTCCCGGATGCGGGTTCGAGGGTCGAACACGGTGTAGATCTTTTCGAGCAGCCAGTCCTGGTCGAGGATCAAACGGTCGCCAAAGAATCCCGCGCGGTAGAACAGGGATCCACTTTCACTCAGGTACGCGGCGAGCACCCTGGGGTGTCGTGCATCATGGGTGGTACATAGCTGCTCGAAGTGCGCAAACGGCAGATCCCGGTGGCCGGACGATCTCAACCGCTCCACTTCCGCCTGTACTGCGAGCCAGGAAGAAGGCAGCAGGTATCCCCAGAGATCCCGTGCCCGCAGAATCTGCTCCGAAATCGTCTCGCGTAGCGCCGCTATGCCCTCGCCCGTCGTGGCACTCACCTCTACTGCGCGCTTCACCGGGATCTCGGTTCCCGCCAGCTCCGGGGGCCGGGTGCCGAAGCGGTTGCACCGGTCGATCTGGTTCTTCACCAGGATCGTCACGCTCCCTTTTCCAAGCTGCCGGACCAGCTCCAGCCAGTAAGACACCGGATGCTGCTCCTGCGGGTCCTTCTCGTCCGTCGCCTCCGCCCAGAGGAGCAGGAAGAGGGCGCGTGGGTGCAGAAGGAAGCGGTGCATGGTGTGATAGATCTCCTGGCCCGCCAGGTCCCATACCGTCAGGCGGAACTCCTCCTCGCCGGCATGCCATGGCAGAACCGTGGCATCGATCCCGTGTGTCCGCTCGGGCCGATGGTCCTGCAGGAGTTCCCCGGTGGTGAGGCGTTGCTTCAGAGTCGTCTTTCCAACCTGCGCATTCCCGATCAGCACGAGCTTCAGGTCCGTGTTCCGCCGCGACCCATTGCGCAGGTCCTCGAAATAACTCCGGAACGCCTCTGCCGGATCTTTCGCTTCGGCAAGCTCCGGTGGTTGTGCACGCAGTCTCTCTCCCGTCACCCTCAGAAATCGAAGCTGTCCAGAAATCAACAGGTCTTCCAGCGGCGAGAGGTCACTCACCGGGCTTTCCGAGATGGTGAGCGAGGAGAGGGCGGTCAGCTTGCGCAGAGGCGAGAGGTCGCTCACCTGGGTCCCCGAGATGTTGAGCGAAGTGAGCTTGGTCAGCTCGCGCAGGAGCGAGAGGTCGCTCACCTGGGTCCCCGAGATGTTGAGCGAGGAGAGGGTGGTCAACTCGCGCAGGAGCGAGAGATCGCTCACCGGGGTGCGCGAGATGATGAGCGAGGAGAGGGTGGTCAGCTCGCGCAAGGGCGAGAGGTCGCTCACCGGGGTGTCCGTGATGTCGAGCGAGGAGAGGGCGGTCAGCTCGCGCAGAGGCGAGAGGTCGCTCACCGGGGTGAACGAGATGGTGAGCGAAGTGAGCTTGGTCAGCTCGCGCAGGGGCGAGAGGTCGCTCACCTGGGTCCCTGAGATGGTGAGCGAGGAGAGGGCGGTCAGCTCGCGCAGGGGCGAGAGATCGCTCACCTGGGTGCCTGAGATGTCGAACGAGGAGAGGGCGGTCAGCTCGCGCAGAGGCGAGAGGTCGCTCACCTGGGTTTCCGCGATGTCGAGCGACTTGAGGGACGTTAACCCGCGCAGGGGCGATAAGTCGCTTATCGCGGTGCCCGGGAGATCGAGGTGTTCCGTATCTGGGGGGAAATGGAGGTCCATGATATCAACAATCACCGAATGATCGGGTGGAATTGATCTCTCCAGCCGCTGCCCCACCGATTGGAACGACCGCTTTGAACGTTCAGCGGTACTCCAGCTCCCTCCTCGTCCACACCTCCCCGGCGCGCACCACCAGCGCCACGCTGCGCACGTTGCCAATATCGGCCAGCGGGTCCGCGTCCAGCACCACCAGGTCCGCGATCTTCCCGGTCTCCAGCGTCCCGAAGTCCTCGCGCCCCATCGCCCGGGCCGCGGTGCGCGTGCTCGCCACCAGCACCTGCATCGGCGTCAGCCCTGCCTCCACCATCGCCTCCATCTCGCGGTACACGGCCGGGCCGTGCAGCGTCAGCGGGTTCCCCGCGTCCGTCCCCATCGCCACCGGGATCCCCGCGTCGTGCACCCGCTTCAGGTTCGCCAGCATCGTCCGGTACCCCTGCGCGATCCTCGCACGGTACGCCGCCGGGTCACCGCCCTGCGCCGCCGGGAGCGAATCCGTGAGGTGCGCCTTGCGCCGGGTGGCCGGGTCCACGCACTCCATCGCCAGCCCCTCCGGATTGAAGCGGCGCTCCCGGAGCTGCACGTACCCCTCGCGCACCGTGAGCGTGGGGGTGTAGATGGTCCCCGCCTCCCGCGCCAGGCGGATGAACTCCTCGTCCACCTGGCGGTCCTCCACCGAGTGTACCAGCAGCTTCGCCCCGGCGCGGAGTGCGTCCTTGGCCGCCCACAGGTTGGTGGCGTGCACGATCAGCGGGATCCCCGCCCTGCGTGCCTCCTCCGCCGCCACCCGGAGCCGCGCCTTGAGCCCCACCGTGTCCGGCGAGTTCGCCCCCGCCAGGTACCATACCTTGACCGCGTCGCTCCCGTGCGCCACCACGGCCCGCGCCCCCGCCCGGGTGGCCGAGTCGCTCGCGGTGTGCACGAACTGCCGCTGGGCGGGGAGGTTGAGCCAGTGGTCCAGCGTGGACAGCAGCGGCCCCGCCGCCGCCACGTGCGGCGCCGAGGTGGAGCGCTCCGCCGCGTCCCGGATCCCCCAGGTCCAGGGGTAGCCGCCCACGTCGAAGACCGCCGTCACCCCCGAGCAGAGCCAGCTCCGGTGGAAGCGCTGCGGGTTCCGCTCCAGCTCCGCCACGGTCGAGTCGTAGGGGAAGCGGTCCCGCACGTCCAGCGCGTCCGGGCGGCCGTCCGCCCACCCGGTCTGCGAGTAATGCACGTGCGCGTCCACCAGCCCGGGGATGATCCACTTCCCCCGCGCGTCGATCGCGTGCACCTCCGCCCCCACCTCGCACTCGCCCACGCAGGCGACCTTCCCGTCCCGCATCACCACAGTCCCCGTCCGCGGCGGCGCCCCCGTCCCGTCCACGATCGTCGCCCCCGTGAGCGCGAAGGCCGGCACCGGCGCGTCCCCCGGCGAGCCGAACGCCGTGGAGACCGCCACCTTCCAGCTCCCGTCCGGCTGCCGCACCAGCACCCGCTCCGACACCCCGCGGGAGCTCCCCCCCTGCACCACGCGGTAGCGGTAGGCGCCGTACACCACCCCCGGCGCCACCGGGACCACCTCGAAGTGCGTCGCTACCAGCGTGTCCGGCCACGAGTCCGGGTTCCCCGAGGCCAGCCCCGCGTAGCCCCAGGCCACACCCCCCGGCCCGGTGCGCGCCAGCCGCGGGCTCTGCAGGTAGTGCCGGAGGTACGCGGCGCGGTCCCGGGTGTGGATCGCGGCGATGTTGGAGCGGAAGGCGGCCAGCGCCGCCGCGGAATCGGCCGCGCGGGCGGCGGCGGGGTACTCCGGCCGCTGCGCGGACACCGCGCCGGGCACGCAGGCCAGGAGGAAGGCCGCGGTGGCCAGATGGGGGAGTCGGCTCATGGGATGTCCGTGCGAGGGAGGGCGGATCGCGTGACACGGACTAGAGTAGGGTGGACGGTGGCGAACGGCAAACTGCGGGGTACGGGCGTGTCCCCCCTGGCGGGGGGCGGGCCGCGCGCGCACTCCGCCGGGCCCCGACGGTACCGCCGTCGGGGCCCGGCCCTGCCGGGCGTGTCTCGGGCACTCCGTGCCCGATGGGGTGTCCGGCCTATTCGATCACCTTGTAGCAGGTGCACATGCCGCCGGCGCAGGTTCCACCGTCGTATCCCATCGCCCTGCAGGACGAGTGGCACTGCCCGAGGTTGCACGCGCGCTGCCCCTGCTGCGCATCCGGCGGCGAGGCCAGCGCCTGCGTGGCGCCGAAGCCGAGGATGGCCAGCAACCCTGCCGACGCCATCCACCGGCCCAGCCTGCTGTGCATCTCCTTCATGGGGTCACCTCCTGCAGAGCGTGAGCGTCTCCGGTCCCCTCGGTCTCCCGGGAGGAGAAACGATAAGCGCCATAGGGAGCGCGCCGGCGAAAGGGGGCGCCGGGGAAGGACCGGGCGCTGCTGCACGACCGGCGCCCCCATGCGTCAGCTACCCACCGGGATGATCCAGTAGCAGAAGCACTGGTCGCTGAAGCAGTTCCCTCCCGTGGCTCCGATCGACCTGCAGAAGTCCTTGCACTCCTTGGGGTGGCACGCGGCCGCCCCCCGGTCCGGGTTCACCGGCGAGGCGAACGCCTGCGTGGTCCCGAACCCGAGAATCGCCAGCATCGCCGCGGAGGCCGCCCATCGGCCCACGGCTCTCGTCGTCTCTCTCATGTCGCACCTCCTGCCCGAGGTGAGCGCGCCCGGTTCCTCCCTGTGCGCAACTCCTTGTGGGGCAAGGTGATGGATGCCGCACATCCCGGGCCAGGAAGCGTGTACCCCGGAATCCCGGCGGCGGATTCGGGAACGCACCTTGCCGCGTCCCGCTACTCCCGCGCGGCCACGCGCGGCCGCGGGCCACACCAGCACCGGAGCCGACATGAACACGGACGACATGACCACCACCCCGACCGGGCTGAAGTACCGGGACGAGACGGTGGGGACGGGGACCGAGGCGACGCGGGGCAGGACCGTCTCCGTCCACTACACGGGGACGCTCACCGACGGGAGGAAGTTCGACAGCTCCCGCGACCGCGGAAAGCCGTTCGAGTTCCCGCTCGGGGCGGGGATGGTGATCCGCGGCTGGGACGAGGGGGTGGCGGGGATGAAGGTGGGGGGGCGACGCACGCTGGTGATCCCGCCGGAGCTGGGGTACGGCTCCCGGGGGGCGGGGAACGTCATCCCCCCCAACGCCACCCTGGTCTTCGACGTGGAGCTGCTGGACGTGCGCTGAGGCGGGGTGCCGGCGCTGTCAGCGGGCGGCTCCCCCTGCCGGAGCCGCCCGTTCCGGCGCGAAGGTCCGGTGGTGCCAGAGCAGGTAGGCCACGAAGAAGGGGAGCCAGACCAGGTCGTTGAAGACGTTCACCCAGAGCGTGCGTGCCGGGACGGAGCCCAGCCACACGTGGTACGCCCACCCGACGGGTCCCAGCGTCTTCCCCAGGAGCCCCACCACCACGAGCTGCGGGTACCGTTCCAGGTCGCCGGCCACCACCCAGTAGCCATAGCCGTACACGGCCACGAACATCCCGATCCCGCTCATCAGGAAGGGGTAGTTGATGGGGGGGAGCCCGAAGACCTGGAAGAACAGCTGGGGGAAGAGGACCACCACGGTCCCCCAGAGCAGGTTGTAGAGGGCGGCGAGGCGGAACACCGCGCGGAAGAGAGCCCCGCCGTCCGCGGGGCGGGTCATCGCTTCAGGTAGGGGGCCAGGAGGTTGCTCCAGCTCCGTTCGAGCCTCTCGTACTCGTGTCCGCACTGCTCCGCCCGCTCCGGGGGGAGGGAGCCCTCCTCGATCAGGTAGGCGTACGCCTCGGGGTCCTGCCCGTACACCCAGCAGAGGATGTTGTAGAAGCGCTGCGAGTCCAGGGAGTGCTCGTTCCAGAGCGACGACTCGGCGATCTCCCCCCCCTCCCGCACGTCCTCCAGCAGGAAGGCGTTGGCGCCGTTCAGGGCCGCCGTCTCCCCGTCCTCGGTCCCGTCCGCCAGGAGGAAGGCGGCGAGCTGGTCCACCGCGTCCTCCTCCCGTCCGGTGATCGGGAGGTCCCACAGGTCCACCAGCGCGTGCCCCAGCTCGTGATACAGGGTGAAGTAGATCGCCCCCCACGCCGCCTCGTTCAGCTCCTCCTCCGACTCCACCTCCCCGTGGAAGACGTCGTACAGCTCGTCCATCAGCTCGTAGCAGATGCGGATGCGACGCGGCTCGGGGTCGTAGAAGGAGTTGGGCTCCCCGCACTCGGCGAAGGTCAGGCGCACGTCCGCCGGGAGGACGAAGGTGGCGTTCAGCGCGTCGGCCACCTCCTCCAGGACGCGGATCCTGCCCAGGTCCGCCTGCCACTCCCGGTATTCCGGAGACCGCACGGGGTCGTAGACGACGCGGAAGTCGCCGCGGTCGCCGGGGGATGCGCCCTCGGCGGGCGCGCACCCGGCCAGGAGGAGCGCGCCGAACAGCGGGAGGCGGCGCAGCGCGCCCCACGGGGGGAAGAGGGTCATGAGTAGTGGGGCTGACTTGCTTCGGGAGGTTCCGGCCTTGCTGGTCCCCGTAGATCGTCACGGTCGGCCGGCTGTCCGCGCCCCTGCGGGATGCAATGATGCTAGCACCGGCGGGGCTGCCGGGCAAGCCGGGTGGACCTCAGAGCGCGCTCCCGGCCCGTCCCCCTCGTAGGGCGGCGCGGACCCCGACCCCCACGCCCAGGACGACGCACCCGGTCAGCACGGTGCGTACCGGGAGGGCGAGCGCGAGCAGCGCGCAGGCGGTCAGCCCCACGGCGGGGACGACGTCGGGGTACAGCTTCGCCTCCCGCGGCATGCGGAGCGCGGCCAGGTTGGCGATCCCGTAGTAGACCAGGATGGCGAAGGACGCCGCCGCGGCGATCTCCCGGAGCGCGCCGGTGGCCGCCACCCCGGCGGCCGCGGCGCCGACTGCTAGGACCGCCCGCCCGGGTACGCCGCTCGCCCCGTCCACCCGGTCCAGTGCGCGGGGGAGGTCCCCCCACCGCGCCATGGCGAACGCCATCCGGCTCAACCCCAGGAGCTGGGAGAGGAGCACCCCCAGCATCGCGGCCACCCCACCCACGGCCACCAGCCGGTCCACCCCGGGGACGCCGAGTGCGCCCGCCGCGGCCAGGAGCGGAGCGGGGGACACCGCGAGCGCGGGCGCCCCGGCCAGGCCCACCGCCACCGCCGCCACTGCCAGGTACAGGAGGAGCGAGCCCCCGACCGTCAGGAGGATCGCCCGGGGGATGGTAGCGCGCGGCTCCCGGACCTCCTCCCCGAGCGTCGCCACCCGTGCGTACCCCGTGTACGCGAAGAAGAGAAGTGCCGCCCCCTGGAGCGTCCCGCCCCATCCACCGGGGGTGAACGGACGGAAGTGCCCCGCGCGGAGCGAGCCGGCGCCGAGCACCACCAGCGCCAGCAGGGCGAGAACCGCGACGCCCACCAGGAGCAGGTTGGCGCGCGCCGACTTGCGCACCCCCAGGTAGTTGAGCGCGGTGAAGAGGAGCACCGCGGCCACCGCCACCGGGCGCGGGGGGAGCCCCGGCGCGAGCGCCTCCAGGTAAGCCGCCAGCCCCACCGCCACCGTCCCGGCCGCGGCCGTCTTGCTCGCCAGGAACATCCATCCTGCCGCGAAGCCCGCCCACGGGTGCAGGACGCGGTAGCCGTACTCGTACGTCCCTCCCGAATGCGGGTAGCGGGCCGCCAGCTCCGCCGAGCTGAGCGCGTTCGCCGCCGCCGCCACCCCCGCCATCCCCAGCCCCACCAGCAGGGCGGGCCCCGCGACCCCCGCCGCCACTCCGGTGACCACGAAGATCCCCGCTCCGATCACCGCCCCGAACCCGATCCCCACCGCGTCGGTCAGGCCCAGAGTGCGGGGAAGGCCGCCGGTGGTCGCGGGTGCACTCTCCTTTCGGGGTCGAGCGTCGGTCCGGGGGTGCATGGGTCGGTTCAGCGGGGCAGGGAGCTTCCAGCCGTCAAGATGACCCCTCCTCCGGGGTAGAGGCAATGGCGGAGTACCCCTCCGGAAGCCCGCCACCACCTCCCGGACTATTGCCTTTACGCATGCACCCGGTAGTATTCACCACCGTAGCATACCCGCGCAGCCGGAGGCACTCCGGCCAGGACCGGCCCCGCGGCGAACCCCTCCTCTACATCCACTCCATGCCGGAAATGTCGCTCTGCGGTGCGCCGCCCGCTCCGGACGCCACGCCATGAGCGGCGTTCCCCCTCTCGGGGACGCGCACTATCGGCGTCTGGTGGAGACCTCCCCGTACGGGATCTGCACCCTGGACGCCGAGGGGCGGTACCTGCAGGTCAACTCCGCCCTTGCCAGGATCCTGGGATCCTCTCCCGCCGACCTCCTGGGCAGGCACTTCGCCGCCAGAGTCTTCCCCGCCGACCGCGAGATCGTCGCCCTCCGCCTGCGCCGGCTCCTCGCCGGTGAGCGGGCGGAGGCCGAGGTCGAGACCCGTCTGCTGCACTCCTCCGGCGTGGAGCGCCGGGTGCACCTGCGGGCGGTCCCGATCGTGGCCGCGGAGCGGATGACGGCGATTCACGTCGTGGCTCGCGACCTCACCGAGGAGGGGTCGCGGGAGGTGCGGCTCCGCCGTGCTGAACGGCTGGCCAGCCTCGGGACGCTGCTGAGCGGCGTCGCCCACGAGCTCAACAACCCCCTGGCCTCCATCAAGAGCTTCGCCCAGCTCCTCCTCCTGGACGAGCGTCCCACGGACGACCGCGAGGCGCTGCAGATCATCGAGCAGGAAGCCACACGCGCGGCCCGGATCGTCGCCGACCTCCGGCTGGTGGCCCGCCAGACGCGACGGAGGGAGAGCGGGGTGCGCGGGCCGGTACAGCTCAACGAGGTGGTCCGGCAGGTCCTGGAGCTGCGCGGCTACACCCTGGCGACCCATAACATCAAGGTTGACCGCGATCTCGCCGCCCACCTTCCCGTGGTGCATGCCGACCCGGGAGAGATGGAGCAGGTGATCCTGAACCTGGTGCTCAACGCCGAGCACTCCATGGCTACCCATCCCGGGGAGCGGCGGCTCCTGGTACGTACCCGGCCCAGCCTCCGCGGCGTCACCGTACAGGTGGTGGACAGCGGGCCGGGAATCCCCGCGGAGCACCTGGACCGTATCTTCGACCCGTTCTGGACCACCAAGGAGCCGGGCGAGGGGACCGGGCTGGGGCTCAGCATGACGTACAGCATCGTCATGGAGCACGGGGGTGAGATCCGGGTGGAGAGTCGTCCAGGGGAGGGAGCGGCGTTCACGGTGGAGCTTCCGAGCGAGCCGGTGTCCCCCATGGTCCCACCCCCGGAGCTCGGCGCCGCCCGGTCACCGGCGCTGCGCGTCCTCGTGGTGGACGACGAAGCGCCGATCCGCCAGGCCGTGGCCCGTTATCTGCAGCGAAGGGGACATTACGTCGATCAGGCGGCAGACGGGCGAGAGGCCCTCGATCGGCTGGAGGAGGCGCCGTACGACGCCATCGTCGCCGACCTGCGGATGCCCGGGCTGAGCGGGGAGCGGTTCCTGGCGGAGCTGCGGGAGCGCCACCCCGGCGCGGAACGGCGGCTGCTGTTCATCACCGGGGACGCTCTGAGCGAATCCGTGCCGGGTGTGATCACCGGTTCCGCGATCCCGGTCATCTACAAACCCTTCGAGATGGAGCAGATCGCGCGGGAGGTCGAGGAGCGGGGGGCCTCCGCCGACAGGGGGGCGGAGGGAGCGGCTCCACCAATGGATTAAAATATGGGAGGAGCGGTTAAATATTCAGATTCGGACCGGGAGGCACCCCCGGGTCGGGGAGAAGCGGCGGAGCG
>DATAAL010000124.1:0-2109 GCA_036260145.1 Longimicrobiaceae bacterium
CGCCCTGCGGTCCAGCTTGCCGTTGGGCGTCAGCGGCATCTCCTCCAGCCGCACGTACGCCGCGGGCACCATATACTCCGGCAGCCGCTCCAGCAGGTGCGCCCGCAGGTCGTCCACGCCCACCTCCTCCGCGCCCACCCAGTACGCCACCAACCGCTTGTCTCCTGCCTTGTCCTCCCGCGCCACCACGACTGCCTCGCGCACGCCCCCGTGCTCCTGCAGCCGCGCCTCCACCTCCCCCGGCTCGATCCGGTAGCCCCGCACCTTCACCTGGGCGTCGTTGCGCCCCACGAACTCCAGCGCGCCGTCCGCCCGGCGGCGCACCCGGTCCCCCGTGCGGTACAGGCGCACCCCCGGCTTACCCCCGAACGCGTCCGGGACGAAGCGCTCCGCGGTCAGCTCCGCCCGCCCCAGGTATCCCCGCGCCACCCCCGCCCCACCCAGGTACAGCTCCCCCACCACCCCGAGCGGCACCGGGCGCAGCTCCGCGTCCAGCAGGTACGCCGTGGTGTTGCCGATCGGGCGCCCGATGGGCACCGGCCCCTCCCCCGCCTCCACCCGCAGCGCGGTGGACCAGACGGTGGTCTCCGTGGGGCCGTACACGTTCCACAGCGCGGCGCAGCAGCCGAGGAGCCGCTCCGCCAGCTCCCGCGGCAGCGCCTCCCCGCCGCAGAGCACCCGGAGTCCTTCCGTCCCCGCCCACCCCGCCTCCAGCAGCATCCGCCAGGTGGCGGGTGTGGCCTGCATCGTCGTGGCGCCCGTCGCTGCCAGCGCCTCCCGCAGGCGGGTGCCGTCCGCAGCGGTCTCGCGCGCGGCGAGCGCAACCCTCGCGCCGGTGGTGAGCGGGAGGAAGAGCTCCAGCCCGGCGATGTCGAAGGAGAGCGTGGTCACCGCCAGCAGCGTGTCCGAGGGCTGCAGCCCCGGCTCCCGGCGCATGGAGTCCAGGAAGTTCACCAGCGCACGGTGCGGGACCATGACGCCCTTGGGCCGGCCCGTGGAGCCGGAGGTGTAGATGACGTAGGCCAGGTGCTCCGGGCTCAGCGCCCCGCGCATCGGATCGCTCTGCGGCCGATCCCGCCAGGCCGGGGCATCTGCTCCCAGGTCGAGCACCGGCATCTGCAGGGGCCCGAGCCGCTCGCGCAGCGCACCCTGGGTGAGCACCGCCACGGGGGCGCTGTCTTGGAGCATGTAGCGGAGGCGCTCCTGGGGGTACTCGGGGTCCAGGGGGACGAACGCTCCGCCGGCCTTGAGGGTGGCCAGCAGGGCGACGACCATCTCGCTGCTGCGCTCCATGCAGATCGCGACGCGCGCGTCGGGGCCCACGCCCAGCGCCCGGAGGTGGTGGGCCAGCCGGTTGGCCCGGCCATTCAGCGCTGCATACGTCACCCGCTCGTCCTGGAAGGCCACCGCTACAGCGTCGGGGCTGCGCTTCACCTGGTGCTCGAAGAGCTCGTGTACGCAGGCGTGCTGCGGATACGCGAAGTCGGTGGCGTTCCACGCCTCCACCACCTGGCGCCGCTCCTCCTCCGGCAGCACGTCGATGCTCCCGACCGGCCGACCGGGCGAGACCTCCAGCGCCTCCACCAGCCGCTCCAGCGCCGTATCGACGAGCGCACACAGGCGCTGCGCCACGGCAGCCTCGGGAGCCTCCACTGCGAGCCGGAATCCACCGTCCTCGAGGTCGTTCACCGCGACCGTGAACGGATAGGGATTCCGCTCTTCGGATCTCCGGACCTCGATGCCTTCGAACCCCGGTAGCGCCAGGGGCGTCCCCTCGGAACGCCGGGCCCGGACGAACCGGTTGTAGCGGTAGTTCAGCAGGGAGGTGAACAGCGGGGCCGGCGCCGCCACCACGCTGCACCGCTGCGCCAGCGCCAGCGAGGCGTGCTCGTGCCACAGCAGCTCCGCCAGCACCCCGTGCGTCCTCCGCACGCTCGCCTCCACCGCCTCCGCCCCCACCCCGATCCGCACCGGCAGCGTGTTGATGAACGGCCCCAGCACCCGGTCCGCGCCTGTCCCGCCCTGCATGCGCCCGAAGAGCACGGTGCCGAACACCACGTCCTGCCGCCCCGTCAGCCGCGCCAGCACCTGCGCCCAGGCCAGGTGGCA
>DATAAL010000125.1:0-2526 GCA_036260145.1 Longimicrobiaceae bacterium
ACCCCACCGCGCTGGGCATGCGGCCCAGGAGCGCCGACACCTCGGAGCCCGCCTGGGTGAAGCGGAAGATGTTGTCGACGAAGAAGAGCACGTCCTGCTTCTCGACGTCGCGGAAGTACTCCGCCACCGTCAGCCCGGAGAGCGCCACGCGCAGGCGGGCGCCCGGCGGCTCGTTCATCTGGCCGTACACCAGCGCCACGTTGGACTCGGCGAGGTTCTCCTCGTTGATGAGCTTCGCCTCCTTGAACTCCAGCCAGAGGTCGGTCCCCTCGCGGGTGCGCTCGCCGACGCCGGCGAACACCGAGCGGCCGCCGTGGCCCATGGCGATGTTGTTGATCAGCTCCTGGATGACCACCGTCTTCCCCACGCCCGCGCCACCGAAGAGGCCGATCTTGCCGCCCTTCACGTAGGGGGTGAGCAGGTCGATGACCTTGATCCCGGTCTCCAGGATCTCGGCCTTGGGCTCCAGGTCCACAAACTTCGGCGCCGGGCGGTGAATCGGCCAGCGCTCGGCATTCGCCGGGATCTCGCCCGCCTCGTCCACCGGCTGTCCAATCACGTTCAGGATCCGGCCGAGCGCGGGAGCCCCCACCGGCACGGTGATCGACTGGCCGGTGTCCACGATCTCCATCCCGCGGACCACACCGTCGGTGCTCTCCATGGCGACGGCGCGCACCTGGTTGCGCCCGATATGCTGCTGCACCTCCAGGACGATCTCAACGGCCGGCTGGCCGTCGGTGCCCGGACGCGTCACGCGGAGGGCATTGTAGATCTCCGGAAGGTGACCGCCGTGAAACTCGGCGTCGATCACCGGGCCGATCACCTGGACCACGCGTCCGACGTTGCGAGCGCCAGCCGGGACGGTGGCCCGTTCAGGGGCAGTGGCTGCCATCTATCGTTCTCCTTGGTCTGGGTTCCGTCTCATTCCAGCGCCGCGGCGCCGCCGACGATCTCGGCGATCTCCTGCGTGATCGCTGCCTGGCGGACCCGGTTGTAGGTGCGGGTGAGCGACTCCAGCATCTCGCCCGCGTTGTCGGTCGCGTTCTTCATGGCCGTGCGCTGCGCCCCGTAGAACCCCGCGGTGGTCTCCACCAGCGCGCGGTACACCCCGTTGCGGACGTACAGCGGGAGGACCCGGTTGAGGATCTCGTCCGCGGAGGGCTCCAGGATGAAGTCCACGTTCCCTCCTGCGCGTCCCTCCTCCTCCGGCGGCGACACGGGAAGGAGCTGCAGCGTGGTCGGCGGCGTGGAGAGCGCGGAGTTGAACTTCGCGTACACCACGTACACCGCGTCCAGCCGTTCGGCGACGAAGTCCTCCATCAGCGGACCCACCAGCCGCTCGGCGTCGGCCGCGGAGGGGCGGTCGCCGATGTCGCTCACCGCGCTCCGGATGGTCTCGCCCTGGAAGCGGAAGAAGGAGATCCCCTTCTTCCCGGAGATGTGCAGCTCCACCTCCATGCCCTGGCCGCGGAGGTCGCGGACCAGGTCGCGGGCCTCCCGGATCAGATTGGT
This sequence comes from Longimicrobiaceae bacterium, assembly GCA_036260145.1. Taxonomy (GTDB): domain Bacteria; phylum Gemmatimonadota; class Gemmatimonadetes; order Longimicrobiales; family Longimicrobiaceae; genus JAFAYN01. The sequence continues at coordinate 1,513 of DATAAL010000125.1, forward strand.
GTTGAACGCTCCGGCGAGGCCGCGGTTGCCGGTGAGCAGGAGCACCGCGGCGCGCCGGGTCCGCTCCGGCTGTCGCAGGAGCGGGTAGCGGGCGGCGAGCTCGGGGGTGAGGAGACGCTGGATGACCTCCCCGAGTTGCTCCGCGTAGGGTCGGGCCGCCGCCACCCGGTCCTGCGCGCGCTTCAGCTTGGAGGTGGCGACCATCTCCATCGTCCTCGTGATCTTGCGCGTGTTCTGGACCGAGCGGATCCGTCCCTTCAGTTCTCTGGCTTTGGCCATGGCTCCTCGCCTTCAGCGTGTGCGTAGGCCGCTCAGTACGACTGGCGGGCGGAAGCGGCGTTCGCCTCGGGGCGCGCCGCCATGCGGAGCTGCTCCTCGCCCATGCGGCGGTCGGCGTCGGTCTCGTGCAGGAGCGGGTTGTTGGCGTAGTCTTCCGACCCCACCGGCGAATGCGGGTCGGCGAACAGCTCGGCGTAGCGCTCGATCGCCGCCTTCAGCGCCTGCTCGTTCTCCGCCGTCAGGTCCCTGGTGGTGCGGATGGAGTCCAGGACCTCCGGGTGCTGCGTGCGCAGGAACACGTGGAAGTCGCGCTCCCACGCCTTCACCTGCGGCAGGTCCACCGGGTCCAGGTAGCCGTTGTTCAGCGCGTAGATGATCGCCACCTGGTTCTCCACCGGCATCGGCGAGTACTGCGCCTGCTTCAGCACCTCCACCGCGCGGGCGCCGCGCGCCAGCTGCCGCTGCGTCACCGGGTCCAGCTCGCTGCCGAACGCGGCGAACGCCTCCAGCTCGCGGTACTGCGCCAGCTCGCCCTTCAGCTTGCCGGCCACCTTCTTCATCGCCTTGATCTGCGCCGAGCCGCCCACCCGCGACACCGAGATGCCCACGTTCACCGCGGGGCGCACGCCGGAGTAGAACAGGTTCGACTCCAGGAAGATCTGCCCGTCGGTGATGGAGATCACGTTCGTCGGGATGTACGCCGACACGTCGCCCGCCTGCGTCTCGATCACCGGG